>CAYXHX010000297.1:0-1028 GCA_964464835.1 uncultured Chitinophagaceae bacterium
AAAAAACAACTAAGAAATGACTGCAAGTGGTCTGAAAAACCGAGGGTACTTTATACAGCGTACTTGTGCCTTGTAAGAATTTTTAATTAAAAATAAAATTCAATTCCTTCCAAAGGTTGGTGTCTCACCAACCGAAATATATATACACAACCTTTTTATACAAGCCATTGAGTAAATCAGCGGCTTTATTAATACATATCTTTTCTATGACCGATGGTTAGTACAAAAACAGTGAGGATGTTGTCTTTGGTATTATAAATGATGCGGTAATCAGCAACACGAATGCGAAAGCCAGGTCTTCCTTTGAGTTTTTTATAGCCATGCGGCCTTGGGTTAATAGCTAAGTTTTGTAAGGCTTCCACAATATTTTGATAATAGGGTGGGGATATTTTGGCAAGTTGCTTTTGTGCCAGTTTTTCTATAACGACCTGGTACATTATTTCTTTTTGCGGGCTGCTTCGATCTCTTTTAATGCTTTGTCTAAAGGAATAAAATCCTGCTTACGGCTCATGGCTTTATCGTATGCCTTAATATCTTCCAAGTCTTCGAGTTCTTCCAGGATTTTATTATAATCTTTAATAGGCAGCAATACGGCAATCCTGTTGCCCTTTGCGTCTGTTACAAAATTTTCTTTAACGAGTGCCATCATGTAAAAATTTTTCGGCGTTGAGGGGCTTCCACAAAATACACGCCGGAGTTAAGTGTTGCGCGAATGCAAGTGCGAATGCAAGAGCATTAACACTACAAATATAGGTAATTTTTTTACTACATCCAGTAGTCTCTTGCGTAAAGGCTATGCAGCACAGGCAGGATACCAATAGCAATAACTTTATGGAATCCTTATATTGGTTGCTATAAATATAGCTGCTTTACGATCGGCTGTTGTCTCACCAACCAAAATATTATCCCTCATTTAAAAATTTGTAATGTACTCATTTCAATTTTTAAAAAATAAAATCTCAAAAAAAACCCATAGCTTAGTACAATGAGCCACATCACTGGAAAACATTTCACAACAAAAATAAAAC
>CAYXHX010000297.1:1038-3675 GCA_964464835.1 uncultured Chitinophagaceae bacterium
CTCGACACCAACATCAGGCTAAGAGAAAAATCTTTGAACTACTATTTAGTAAAGATAGTTATAATGAACCGCATCGCACAGCATCAGGGAACAAAAGTTGAAGTCTCCGTTGTTCATTAGCTACATCAGGGCAAAAGAAGAAAAGGGCTGAATATCTTTTCTTCTTGATCTTTTGGTTACTTTTCCATCAAGGGAAAAGTAACATAAAAATAAATTGCATTTAGGAACAGGAATGCGGGATTGATAATGAGCCAATCGTACTTGAGCCTTGCAAGCTCAAATATTTTTTTTCGTGAAAATAAATTTCGATTTTTAAAATCAGGATCCAAAAAAATCCATAGCTTAGTACAATGAAACGCATCAACACCACCCGCGATGCCACCGCCAACACCAACCGCCCCCGCGCCTGGCTCAACATCATTGTGTTTGATGAACAAATGAATATGGTAATGACCTACGATGGAAAAAATTCTTACTTCGAACAAGCAGGTTCTAAAAATGTTTTAGATATTACTAAATAGAAAAAAATGGCCCTATTAAAATAGTTCTGATATCATTTTTTCCAGGGATTGAGCATTTTTAATCCTTCAATACTTTCAAAATCAGAAAGATTGCGGCTAAGCAAAGTAAGATCATATTCGAGAGCAGTTGCAGCAATAATGGCATCTGGCAATTTTATTTTATATGCTCTGCGTATTTCTGCAGTTTTATGTTTTACAGTTTGTAAAAGCTCAATTACAAGGGCATCTTTAATAAAACTGTTTATTACTTCCAAATCCTTTGTAGTAGGATTTTTCCAGCAAAGAAGTTCAATTTCTGTTATGGCTGAAATAACAGGTTGTTCATGTTTTAATAAATCATCAATAAATTTTTCAGCTTTAGGAGGGAACAGTTGCTGCAAGTAATAAATTACAGTATTGGTATCCCATAAATACTTTATTCCCATTCGTTGCGTAATTCATTCAGTGTATGATCAATTTCTGTTAAAGGCCGTTTGGTCATGGCGCCTTTATATTTGGTCCAATCAATAGTAACTGATGGTTTTCTTTTTTCTTTACTTAAACGGATAAGTTGCAATTGTTCGAGATCTTGCAAAAGTTTAATTGCTTTATTATTAAGAATATCTATTGTTATTGTTTGCATATTTATTGATCGTTTGATGTACCTGATTTTTGAAATATTTTCATGTAAATATAGTCCAATTTTTAAATTTAAAAAATAGCAAGTTTCACTGGAGTTGGGGCTTTCCCCCAACAATATTATTCTTCACCGAAATTTCCCATAAGAATTCAAACGTGTGCTCAAATACTTTCATTCACTTTATCTTCTTCAATGTGGAAATAGGATGTTTGAAAAGTTTTTAATATTACGAATAGAGAGATAACCAAGAATGGGTATGTGTATATTTATGTAAGTAATGAATTGCGAAGCATTCTCAGAAAGCATTGAAAAAACTAAGGATGACGAAGAAAACGCTGAATGTGGAAGATTACAGGAAAAAGCTTTCATTGTTTGCAAGCCATTTTAATCTCTTTCTAAGTCGTCAAGCAATAAAGATAATTCAGGTGTCAATATATTGTCTTTAAAACGTTTTGCTTTTAATCCTTTGTAAAGCTGCATATCGCCAGTCCACAATTTCCCTTCTAAGTGTTTTGTCATTGCTACAAATACAACATCATTTGGGTCAATATCTTTTAGTTGAATCTCCGTTTTGGCCAAAAAATTTTTTGCGGAATGAGGCGTACGTCAATAAAAGTAATTTTCTGAGTTACAAGTTCTTCAAGTTCCTTTATCTCATATTCCTTTAGCTTCGTTAATTTCAAAAGTTTGTTTCGGTGTCGTTGAATTTCAACTTTCAAATAATTGCAGGTAAAAAATTGAAAATGCTCTTTTGAGTTCAAAAGAATTTTTCCGATACGGCTATTGGAGTTGAGAATGGCACTAAAAATAATGTTTGTGTCAACTATAATTTTCATTTAATGAGTTTACTTCTATTTTTAGTCCACCATTTTGCATTGATATTATTTGCAATTTTATCTACTTCCTTTTGGCCTGTCTTGAAATTAGCGGTCAATTCCTTGTAGCGTGCATAATTTAGTATGTCTTGTAAGTCTTCTGTGTCAACTGAAGCTGGTAGCCTTATAATAACTTCTTTATTTGTTCTCTCCACTAACATAATTCAAAATATTTGTTCGAAGTTACGATTTAAATTCCAAGCAATCAGAATCCAAAAAGTTTCCATAGCTTAGTACAATGAAACGTATCAACACTACATGCGACGCCACCGCCAACACCAACCGCCCCCGCGCATGGCTCAACATTATTGTGTTTGATGAACAAATGAATATGGTAATGACCAATGATGGAAAAAATTCTTATTTCGAACTGGCAGCCGAAAGAGCTTTTGTACACTAAATTAAATAAAGTAAATTTGTGTAAATATGTATACTATGGCAAACGTTTTAGACAAAGAAATGTTTACTTATTTTACCCAACTCAATGATGCAGAGAAAAAATCTGTTGTGAAGATGCTTAAAACATTTTTAAAAGGACGTAATGAAAACTCTGGTCATATCAGTATGGAACAGTATAATGATGAAGTAGATGAAGCTATGGAAGAAATAAAGAATGGAAATT
>CAYXHX010000298.1:0-1713 GCA_964464835.1 uncultured Chitinophagaceae bacterium
TTTCAATAAATACTTCATCATCAAAATCCTTTCCTGTGTAGGTGCTCTTTGGCAAGTCTGCTTCTGTCAGGGGCTGTCCTGTTTTAATATTGGTAACCTTTGCATCCAGTATTTCCTGTTTGGTAAAAATCCTGTTGTCAATATCAGCCTTGCGTTTTACGATTTCGCAGGCCGCGAGGTAACCGTCTTCCTGTGCCTGGGCTAATGTGTATTCATAAACAGGTTCGCCAAAGTAGTTGAAGTTGTTGGCTGAAATCTCCACTTCCTCTGCCGGTAATTCTTTTCTTGTTATCAGTTTGCGCGGGGTGGCGGTAAGCCCTAAATGAATGGCTTTTTGATTTCGTTTTAATACTTCCGACCATTTGCCCCAGGCAGAACGGTGGCACTCGTCAATGATGATAATGCTGAAAGCATTTTCAGGATAATGCTCGGTTAAAAAGCTGGCGACTTTATCATCAGGGGTTTCATCATCCAGGCCTAAAGTCTGATAGGTAGCAATATGAATGCGGGCATTTTTTGCAGCGTTTTCACCTTTTTCGGTTTTTACAATTCTTACATTATCGCCAAATGCAGCGCTTAGTTTTTCATAAGCCTGTGTTCTCAATTCATCCCGGTCGCAAATAAACAAAGCGGGTTTTGGTAATTGGCCGGCTTCGTTCAATCGCCACAAAAGATTGGTGGCAATAATAGTTTTTCCTGCGCCTGTAGCCAATGACAGCAAGACTCTTGGGTCTTCCCCTCTTTGTATTTGAAGAATTATTTTTTCAAAAGCCGCGCGAATGGCCGCATCCTGGTAATAGCGGTATTTGTTCCACGGCGGGCTGTCGGGCATGAACAGCATTTTTGCTTCGGCAGTTCCAAGGTTTATTCCGCTATCTTTTGCATATCGGGCTGTCAGGTCAGCATGAGTAATAAAATCTGCAAGCGGAAAAGTTCCCGACTGCATTTTTGTGAAATGGTCGTACTCTCCATAAAGATGGCCGTTGCTGGCAAAAACATATTTTACTTCAAACCTTTGGCACTCGGAATATTTCTTTGCCTGCTGCATTCCCTTCAACGGGTCTTCATCTTCTTTCTTTGCTTCCAATACAGCGACAGGCAAGGGCTTGGGCATAGTGCCCACTTTTACACAAAGTAAATAATCAGTTCTTCCGGAACCTTTTTTTCTACGGCCTTTTGGCCCGGTCGGTTCCACAGGCGCCGGGGTTTCACATTTCAATTTTGTAATATCATCGTAGCCTTTCGTTCTTAATACCGGGTCTATCAAATGATACCGGGTTTCCTGTTCGTTCATCGGCATGGTTCAGTCTTTCTGATTTTGTTTCTTGTCATAAGAAGAATTACATTTTAGCCTTTGGAATTTTTTGCATTCCTGCTAAAATACGCTATAAATTTTTCCAAAACATTTTTTAAATCCACCCACCCCATAAAACCACTATCCCCGCTTAGTGCTATTCACCAAACGGGGACAGTTTGAAATATCCTCATATAAAATTCTATTTTTTAATCAACAGCTCTTTTTTTAATCATCCCACTCATCTTCTATCTCTTTCTGCAATGCTTCTATTTTTTCTCTTAACCGGCTGCTGATATTTTTGGCGGATTTTTTTACCTTCTTCAAATTGATGGAAAGCACGATGTAAGCGATTCCGATAAAAATAAATGCAAGCGCGGTAAACACTACAATGGATACGCCGGTAAAAATAGGATTGG
>CAYXHX010000298.1:1723-3661 GCA_964464835.1 uncultured Chitinophagaceae bacterium
CAGCAGGATGAAGGATGTGATGACACCCAGCACACTCGCTAAGGTTACATATCCCCAGTTTTTCATGCCGTTGTCTTTAAGCTCTAACGAAAAACCAAACAACTGGAAGGAACGGAACAAGAGGGTGAACCCTACGATGAATGTAAGCGCGGTCATTGAAATGGCGGGATAGGCTACCAGCAGGATTCCAAGTATCAATGATAGAAAACCCGACACGAGGTACCATCCCCAGCCTTTTAATTCCTTAGCATTTGCTGCAAAAATCAGGTCGCCGATTCCGGAAATGATGAATGAAATACTGAATAAAACAGACAGCGCCAGAAAGGTACTCAATGGCGAACTGATGGCCCAGATACCGCAAAGAATAAAAATAATTCCGAGGATGAGGGGCACATACCAATACTTTACCGTGTTGGTAATTGACTTGATTAGATTTCTCATTTTGTTTATTTTTTAATGATGGAAAAATAATAAGTGCAGCAGGCATATCACCTGCTACACTCATCTTGGTTTTGTATTTGAAAATTACAACTTTACTTTCAGTCCTACTTCCAAACCGGCAGTACTGTTTAAGGTTGTATTTCTGCCGGCAGGATATTCGCCAAAGTCTTTGTTTTCAGCATTGGTGAAATCCATGTCGTACCGAAGGCCTGTAGTAAGGAACAGGCTTTTGCTCAATTGAAACTGTGCGCCAATGTTGGCAACGCCGCCAAAGGTTACACTTTCATATTGGTCATTCATGTCCTTGGTGATTGAATTACCATCTTTATCTGTCAGCTTTGAATCTGTCAGAATGTTGAGCTGCGGGCCTACTTTACCAACAATGGATACGATACCGCTTGTAGGAATGGTGTAAGTAAACATCGGGGCTATTTTTACATAGTTCACTTTTTGTTTGCTTTCCACACCTGCAGTTTTGAAACTGCTGCCCTGCAATGAATACAAGGCGTCTAATTCCACACCGAGATTTTTATTGAACTCGTATCCTGCGCCAATACCGAAAGAAGCGCCAAACATTGGGTTGAAATCGGTAGCGTTGTTGTCTCTGTCATTTGAATTGTTCATCCAGGTAACCGCAGGGGTTCCTTTGATTGAAAATGAAAGTCCGGTTTGTGCCTGTGCGTTGTTTACGGCTGCCAGGCTGAAGAATGCCACTGTGGCAATGAAAATCTTTTTCATAATTTTAATTTTTAAATTTTTGATTTGAATACTTAATTGTGTTCTGTCAGAATGTGATGGCTACAAGGCTGCAGCCTTTGTGGCCATTTTTGTTTTTCGTGGGTGGTGAGCGATGTATTTTCATGTGTTTATTTTTTATTTTTTTTTGCCACATGGAATTCACCATAAAATTTTCATCGGTGGGTAGGATAATCTACCTCGAAAATTTTATGGTTCATTTCATGATTGTTTATTTATTAGTTATGAATAGTTGCCGGTATCGCAACCCTATTTTCTTTTTTTAATAATTTCTTTGCCGCTTTCTTTCTTGCGATTCTGTCTTTGATGGTGTCAACAGCGAGATAAGCCACCGGAACAATGATGAGTGTGAGCAGCATTGAACTTGTCAATCCGCCAATCAGCACCCAGGCCAATCCGTTCTTCCATTCAGCGCCTGCACCGGTTGCAACAGCAATTGGAATCATCGCAATCACCATCGCAATGGTGGTCATCAATATCGGGCGGAAACGTTCCATCGTGCCTTCCATCAATGCATCGTAAGAATTTAATCCTTTCGCTTTTAAGTGATTGGTAAAGTCAACGATCAGGATGGCATTTTTAATAACAAGTCCTACTAACATGATCAATCCTAACATACCGAATATGCTCATGTTGGTCATGGTGAGCGCCAGCGCAAGGAAAGCGCCGATCATGGCTACAGGTACGGAAAACATTACCACCAATGGATACACGTAATTATCATACAAGGCTACCATGATC
>CAYXHX010000299.1:0-3655 GCA_964464835.1 uncultured Chitinophagaceae bacterium
TTGTGAAATTTCCTATTATTACAATTTTACCATCAGGCTGTATTGCTACATCATAAGCATAATCGTAATTACTTAAGTTAACAGTGGTTAATCCATTAAAGCCAAAGCTGCTGTCGAGGGTTCCATCCGGCATACACCTTACAATAGCTATATCACGGTAAGGAGAACTGGAAACAATATTTCCTACTAAAATAATTTTACCATCCTGTTGTAAAGCCATGCAATAGCAAACGGAATATCTATTTTCCAAGTTTAATATAAGCCGGCCATCTACACCAAAGCCCTGGTCATTGCTTCCATCAGGATTAAAACGATCCATATAAAAATATGGGCCTGATAAACCACCCGGAACAAGTATTTTACCATCTGACAGATTTGCCAAACCAACAGGGTATCCTAACCTGCTTTCTACAACAATCCCTTCGTTCCCAAAAGTTGGGTCTAAGAAGCCGGGTTGACTATAAATGTTACTTGAACATGTGATTAGTGAAATAAATATAAAAATTATTTGAAACCTATTTTTCATGAAATAAAATTTAATGTTTGAATGAATTTAATTGCCACCTGTTGTACAGGTATCACTTTGATGGCAGTTGGCATTGTCTGCCGCAGTGGCGCAAGTACCGCTGCTATGCCTGTCATCAACACAATCAACAAACTTACTTGTGCCGCCAAGGCTTCCTGCTGTTCCATTTAAAATAAGATGGAAGTTATAGGCTCCTATCCAGAAAATACACGCTGGCAGAGGGTTTACAGAGGTTTTATCATCTTGCATATTTTGTAAATAAATGATTGCAGTGATGAGCAGGAATGAGGCGGTGAAGATTTTTTTTCATGGTGAAGTTTTTAGGTGTGAGGAAATAACATGTAAATCTACAATGAATTGTTAAGATGTGGCAGAAAATTTTAGTGACTTCTACTTTGGATATTTTCAACTTTAATAGGAAAAACAAAGGTGATAAAGTTTAACAAGTAACAATAAATTTAAAGTTTTCAATATTCGGTAATTTCATACTTATTCAATAATTGTATCTTTGAAAAAAAACATGGGCATCTGGAATCAATTCGCGGAATATTTCTACCTGAAAAAACATGATCCGAAAGACCCGCCTTCAAAATGGATGAAATACATGCATGGCATGAACCGTATCTCCATTTTTATTTTTACACTCGCTGTATTATTTATGCTGATCAAGTTTTTGATCATCCCCCTTTTTAAATGATTTTTTATTGCTTTGAAAGAGCAACAATAATCTGTGCCGCATTGGATGAAGCATGCCCGCCTGCTGATAAAATATTTTTCAGGGCTTGATAATCTTTTTTCATGGTTGATAAAGTTGCCTTGTTATCCAGGATTTTTTTTAATTCAAGAATGATATTTTGCGGTGTGAGTTCATCCTGTATTAATTCTTTCACTACTTCTTTATCCATGATCAAATTCACGAGGGAAATAAATTTTATTTTAATCAACTTTTTTGCAATCAAGTAACTTACCGGGCTGCCTTTATAGCAAACTACTTCGGGCACTCCAAACAATGCTGTTTCCAATGTGGCTGTACCGCTTGTTGTAAGCGAAGCGGATGCAACGGATAATAATGCATAGGTTTTATTTTTCACAGCAGTTACATTCGTATAATTAGAAATGAAGCTTTCATACAATGCATCATCAATCCCCGGCGCTTTGGCTACAATGAAATGATAACCGGGAAATGATGTAGATGCTTCCAACATAATAGGTAATTTTTTGGAAATCTCCTGTTTCCTGCTTCCGGGCAAAAGTGAAATAACAGGTTTGCTAAATCCTTCATTTAATTTTTCATATTGTTCATTGGCATAAAATGCATCTACTACTTCTACCAACGGATGGCCTACATAGTCCACATCCCAATTCCATTTATTTTTATAATAGTCTTTTTCAAATGGCAGGATGACCATCATTTTATCTATATTTTTTTTCATCGCAGGTACGCGGCTTTCTTTCCATGCCCATACCTGTGGTGAAATATAATACGCCACTTTGATGTGTTGTTGTTTTGCCCATTTCGCGATACGCAAATTAAAACCCGGATAATCAATCAGCACCAATACATCCGGAGCAAACTCCACAATATCTTTCTTGCAAAATTTTAAATTCCCCAAAATTGTTGGCAAATGCCGGATGACTTCTGCAAAACCCATGAAAGCCAAATCCCTGAAATGCTTTACCAGCCTGGCTCCTGCGGCTTCCATTAAATCGCCGCCCCATGCATGCACTACTGCATGTTCATCAATGGCTTTAATAGCCTTGATGAGGTTGCTGCCATGCAGGTCACCACTTGCTTCTCCGGCGATGATATAATATTTCATTTTTTGAAAATCTTTTCAGCAATAAATTTAACTGAATAATTTATAAATAATTACAGGTAATGCTACAATTAATGTAACAAGAAAAATCCCTTTGGCTGTTTTATCCAATTTTTTATTTATGAAAATGGTAAATACAATTGCATTGGCGAGCAATGCAAAACTAATGAGTGCAGTAATAAGTGAATTGCTTTGTTTGATCACAGTTATAAAATCAACAAACCTGTTTGGGTAAGCTTTCCAGAAATAAAAACCCATAATGCCTAACACAGGTGCAAGAATACCAATAATGATTCCGAGCAGGAAGCTATCTTTTTTCATTTAAATCTTTTTCCAGTTTTTCTTTTAATGCATATTGTGTAAGGTCAAATTGTACCGGTACTACACTCACATAATTATTTTCCAACGCCCAAACATCCGTATCTTTTCCTTTATCAAAGTTTAAAAAATTTCCTGTAAGCCAATAATATTTTTTGCCATGCGGATCGGTGCGTTCATCAAATTCTTCCTGGTATTTTGCATAGGCTTGCCGGCATACGCGCATGCCTTTAATTAAACTACCGGGAACTGCGGGAATATTTACATTCAGGCAAACATGTTTATCATAATTTTTATTCAGTAATTGCTTTACAAGTAGTTGAACATATTTTTCCGCGCCGGAAAAATCTGCATCAATACTGTAATCAAGCAGGCTGAAACCTATACTGGGTATGCTTTCTATGGATGCTTCAAGCGCCGCGCTCATGGTGCCACTATAAATAACATTAATGGAATGATTGGAACCATGATTAATACCACTCAGGCAAATATCCGGTTTGCCATGCAAGACTTTATCCACGGCGAGCTTCACACAATCCACCGGTGTACCGGAACAGTCCCACGCTTCAATCCCTTCAAAAATATGCACCGGACGAAGGCGCAGCGGCTGCCCAACTGTGATGGCATGGCCCATGCCACTTTGTGGTTTGTCGGGTGCCACTACAACTACTTTTCCCAAATCTCTTACGGCATTCACCAATGCTCGGATACCGGGAGCTGTAACACCATCATCATTTATCACGAGGATAACAGGTTTTTTCGTTTTTGATTTTTTTGCTTTTGGCATGATGCGCAAGATACAGGAATATGGGAATGAAATTTAAATTGAAATCTTACAATATTTCAATAATTATTTTCACACTTCACCAAAAATATTTTACGTAGCTTACATTCCATGAGAGGACATCGGTTTATAAAATTTGATATCAATGCAAATGGCAAAACAAAGTTTGATCAATTGCTTGACCTGTTTATGCAATTGCTTACCTATACA
>CAYXHX010000300.1:0-1338 GCA_964464835.1 uncultured Chitinophagaceae bacterium
GTTTTAATGTCATCCAGCCACCGTGAGGCGCCGATGATTGCAAATGACCCGCTTGCAGACAACACAGATGTTTATGCATTCCGTTGCCCCGATAAACCGGGAAACATTTGCATCATTGCATCATACATACCGGGCCAATTGCCTTTTGGCGGGCCAAATTATTACCAGTTTGGTGAAAATATCCGGTATGAAATCCACATTGATAATGATATCAATACCGCAGGCGATGATATTATTTACAGGTTTACCTTTAGCCAGGTAAATGAAGACCCGACAACTTTTTTCAACATCAGGCTGGGAAAAGAAAACCTGAAAACTACCTATACTATGGAAAAAAGTACAGATGGCGGGCAGACTTTTCATACTGTGCTGACAAATGGATATGTGCCGCCATATAATATTGGTGAACGATCCATTACATCTTCAACCGGCCTTGGCGCTGCGAATTACGAACAGCTATTCAACCAGGGAATTCTTACAGCAAGTTCAGGTGAAAAAGTTTTTTGCGGGCCTACAGATGATCCATTTTTTGTAGACCTCGGCGGTATCTTCGATTTAGGAGATGCACCAAGGCAAACAACGCCTTCTTCAGATGGGCTTGCATGTAAAAACGTTTCTACCATTGCTTTACAAATCCCTATCAATGAATTGCAGAAAGACCATAAATCAGCTGCAGCGGCAACAAGTATTCTCGATCCAAATTATGTTATTGGTGTGTGGGCTTCTGCAAGCCGTCAAAGTATGCGGGTTTTAAATGGCGATGGAACAGAAACAACTTCGGGAAATTGGGTACAAGTTTCAAGGCTTGGTATGCCATTGACAAATGAAGCCGTTATTCCAATTGGTTATAAAGATAAATGGAATTCCATGACACCGTATGAAGACCTTTCTGAACTCGCCACTTTCGGAAATTTTTTCTACAATCCTGAACTTGCTTTATACATGGATGATGCACAATTTGGAACTGCTATTCCGGCATTTCAAAAATTGCGTATTCAAAAAAATTCTCTTGGTACTTATGGTTTTGGAAATGGACAGGATGGTTTGTATCCATTAAAAGGTACCGCAGCTGTTGCAGGTACAGCATTGGATGATGCTGTTTTTGGCACTTTATTATTGCCATCTCCTGCATCCCCAAGGTCTGTTGATCTGTGGCCGATTTTTCATACCGGTGTTCCAAATCTTGCACCATACCAATTGGCTACAGGAAAAGGAGGAAACCCATTAGCAGCGGGTAAACCGTTCATTAATAATTTCCTTCCCAATGGTGGCGATATGCTCCGCCTGAATATGGCTGTGCCACCTACACAGAGAGATAATAAATTTTTCAGTTCAGAT
>CAYXHX010000300.1:1348-3654 GCA_964464835.1 uncultured Chitinophagaceae bacterium
TCGATCATCAATACAATCAAACTACAGATATTCAGGATATTCCAAACATGGATGGATTTCCAAATGGAAGGAGGTTGGAAGATGATGTTACCCGTATAGAATTACAGGCTGTTGCAGGTGTTGTGCTTGCTGCTATTGGCCTTCCGTATGATGACTATACTGATAACCTGGTAACAAAGCAATTATTAAAAGTGTTGGTGTATCATACCGGAGTAAATAAAAATGATACTACATTCAGAACTTCATTTCCTTATGTACAATTGCCATGGAGTGGTACTAGCCCCACATGCGGCTGTAATGTTTCTGATGAAATGCCTGAAGATGCGTTGCCTTCCCGGTATTTTAAAAATACAATTACGGGTACTGAAGTAAGTGGGCCATCATTTATTGCAAGTGCCTCACCAAATCCATTTGTTTCGAGTAGTACTATAAAATACAGGCTCGAATCAACATCTGATGTACAAATAAATGTATTGGATGTAAATGGCAAAGTGATTAAAACATTGGTACAGGGAAATCAAAAAGCAGGAACTTATACTGTTAACTGGAATTCAGGAAATGCTGCGCATGGTATTTATTATATCAATGCAGTAATCAATGGGAAACTTACACAAAGTTTGAAAATTTCTAAACAATAAAAAATCAAAATACAGGCTGCTCAACCAATGGCAGCCTGTATTTTAAACAAACAGGACAATTCATTCAATAAAATAATTCCGATGAAAAAGAAATACATTTACTTCGCCATTGTGATATTTTTTGCTGCTTCCATTGCGGCCATTATTTATAGCTATACATCAAAAAATAAAACCAAAAACCCGGAGACCTATGCATTTTTGCCCCGCATAGGCGAAGCTGCCAAAAGCCCTGAATGGCAAAAAGTAAAAGAAGAATCTTATAAATTATTTCAACAGTTAAAAGCCAACCCAAATGATGGTAAATCTTTGGTTGCACTTGCTACGATGTATATCCGGGAAGCACGAGTAACTGCAAATTATGCGTACTATGATAAGGCTGCTCTTGCTGCCATTAATAAAGCGCTGCAACTAAATCCACAGGATTTTGAAGCACTTACTTTACAATCGCTTGTATATTTATCTCAGCATCATTTCCAGGACGGGCTCTCTATTGCAGAAAAAGCAAAAGCCATTAATCCATACAACGCATTTGTGTATGGATTGTGTGTTGATGGAAATGTAGAAACGGGAAATTATCAGGAAGCCGTTGCTAACGCCGATCAAATGTTGTCAATCCGCCCGGACATGCGCTCTTATGCGCGAGCATCTTATTTACGTGAAATTTATGGCGATTTCCCTGGTGCGATTCAAGCCATGCAAATGGCCGTGGATGCAGGCGCACCGGGTGATGAAGGTACAGAATGGTCAAGAGTACAACTGGGTCAATTATATGAAAACACAGGTGATATGCAGAATGCCAAAATGAATTATCAAATGGCATTGGATCGCAGGCCAGGCTACCCGTATGCATTGGCAGGCCTTGCACGCATTGCCGTTTCAGAAAAAAATTACAGCCAGGCAATGGATTATTATCAACAAGCAGACTCTGTTGTTACTGATTTTAAAATTAAAGATGGTTTAGTTGATTTATATGTTGAAATGGGTGACCAGGAAAAAGCAATGACATTGCAAAAACAAATCATTGAACAGATGACGAAAGAATCACAAGATGCGAACAGTGATGAAAATATCGGGCATTATGTAGATAAGGAATTGGCATATGCTTACATGAAAATAAATGACTACGACAAAGCGCTTGCACATGCATTGCTTGAATACAACCGCCGGCCCGATAATATTGATGTGAACGAATGCTTGGCATGGGTATATTATTCTAAAGGTGAATATCAAAAGGCATTACCTTATATAAAAACTGCTTTAAAAACAAATTCTAAAAATCCTGTTTTACTTTGCCGTGCAGGTTTAATATTTGCAAAAACCGGCGAAAAGCCTATCGCAAAATCCATGTTAATGGAAGGGCTTCAAAAAAATGCAAATATGGAAAATGCCTTAAGATCTCAAAGCAGGTCAACCTTACAATCGCTCTGATTTTATATGCAATCAAATTCATTCAATACAAATATTGCAAAATGCATAGCCGGCATATTTTTCCTCATACTGGCTGCAATACCCGTGATGGCACACCCGATCAATGTAGCCATGGAGCGTGCCCCCACAGGCAATGTTATCTGGTTTTATTTTAAAATGGGTGTTACACATATCATTCCGTATGGTTTTGATCATATACTTTTTGTGATCAGTTTATGTTTACTAAGCAATAAAATAAAA
>CAYXHX010000301.1:0-3641 GCA_964464835.1 uncultured Chitinophagaceae bacterium
ATATTGATATAAGTAAATTGGATTCCAAATTTTGCAAATATTTTTGAAAACAATCTATAAGTACCCCCATACATATCATTCGCTGCAATCACTTCATCGCCAGGTTTTAAAAGTTTCATTACGGCATCTGTTGCAGCAACGCCACTACTAAAGGATAACCCATGTTTTCCATGTTCTATCACTGCTAAAGCGCGCTCTAATGCAAAGCGGGTGGGGTTTTGAGAGCGTGCATATTCAAAGCCTTTATTTTTCCCGGGAGCGGATTGAACATATGTAGAAGTTTGAAAAATCGGTGTCATAATGGCGCCGGTTGATGGATCGGGTTCTACACCCGCATGAATGTATGTTGTAGCTTCTTTCATTTTTTTTATTTATATAGTTATGCAAAGATCATGAATTATTTTAAGAGTGTGGCTGCACATAAAATTCGCCAGTCTGTATTCCCTGCTGCATGTGCGCTTTTTGCATTGATGGGTTGATCTATTATTTCTTTTTGAAGTATATTTTTTTCTACCAATTTTTTACGCGCTGTAATAATCATATCCTGAATGGGTTTTATTTTCATCCAGGTTGCTTGTGGAGGCTCATATCCAATTTTGCCTTTTGCCCAAATAATATTTTCCGGCAATTTATTTACCATGGCTTTTCTTAAAATCCATTTGGTAAATCCATTTTTCATTTTAAATGATGAAGGCAATGAAAAAATTAATTCTACCAATTCATGTGATAAAAATGGAAGCCGTACTTCTACGGAATGTGCCATTGAATTGCGGTCGGCATACCGTAATAATTCATCCAGGCCTGACTCAAAACTATTGTAAGCCAATTGGCCGGAAAGCCCGTATGCCATATTTTTCCGCAATGATTGATGGTCTTTGTATGTTTCATAAAAATCTTTTTGAATATACCCGGTATGTTTTATTTTCCATTTTTCGATGGATTGTAAAACTGCAATTGAAATACGCGGGAATGCAGACATTATATAATCCTTTGTATCCCAGTTTTCTAAAAATTCGTTTGCTAACAATAATTTTTTTTCATTGATGAAGGCAGGTTTTTTTTCACGCAATAATTCCTGTAAATACCATCTTGTATATTTTGTATAGCCACCAAGAATTTCATCTGCACCCTGCCCGTCTAATAAAACGATGATGTTTTTTTCTTTTGCCTTTTTGTACACCATGTATTGTGACAATACGCTGCTACTTTGCAAAGGCTCTTCCTGGTGATACATGATCTTTTCAAAATTTTCTATCCAATCTTTTTCAGTAGGAAATATTATTTCCTGCTGCATGTGTAAAAAAGCTGCAACCTCTTTGCTTTTGCTTAATTCATCTTTTTCAAAACCGGGGAATGAGGCCGTGAAAGCTGTATTCTTCCAACATTCATTTTTTTTCTTAATTCCCATGATCATTGCTGCAATTGCCGCCGAATCAATTCCGCCGCTTAAACTTGTGCCGGTATGCACATGACTGCGTAACCGGCGGCTGACGGAGGTTTCAAGCAAACTTAAAAATTGCGTGATGATTGTATTTACATTTTTTTCTTCATTATTTTTTTCAAGATTTGGCGTGTACCATTTTTTAATTTCTATTTCACAAGTTTTGGTTTGTATTGAAATAAAATGGCCCTGAGGAAGTGAAAGGACATTTTTATAAAATGTATTTTTTTTGTCCGGGAATCCGGTTACTTTCCCAAGAGCGAGGTATTGTAATAGTCGTTCACCATAGTAGTCACGTGGAATTCCAACTGCCCACAACGCTTTCATTTCACTGGCAAACACAAAACTTTCAAAAGAACTGTTTTCTTTTTTGTCATGTGAAAAGTATAATGGTTTTTCGCCAAACCGGTCGCGTGCTATAAAAATTTCATGTGAAAGATGATTGTATAAAACGAAAACAAACATGCCATCAAAATGATGCAGGCATTCCCTGCCCCAACAATCAAATGCTGCCGGAATAATTTCAGTATCCCCATCCGTGAAAAATTGGTAACCTTTTTTTTGCAACATTTCTTTCAGCTCAATATAATTGTAGATTTCTCCATTCAGCATCATGGTGTAATGCATATAATGCAGTGGCTGAGCGGCTTTTGGCGTTTTATCCAATATGGAAAGCCGCCGGTGCGCAAAGCCACAATGGCCATCATCATGAATCCACAAACCTTCCCCATCCGGGCCACGATGCGCCAGGATACCGGACATGGTTTGAAGTTGGTGTATAGAAACCTGCGCCGTGCCGGAAGAAATGATACCTGCAATTCCACACATAAAAAATTATTTTCAAACTCCAATATTCAATTATACCTGGCAGGTTTGCAATAAAAATTGGAGCGGGTACATTACAATTTATTCCTTTTTTAATAATTCAAATTCCTTAAATGCATAATCCTGTAAGCGCGGGAAAAATTCATGGAAGCCTTTTTGAATCAATTTGTAATGATTGATAAAAATAGTATAAGCGCCGGTTTCCCGCTCCAGGTATTTTGCCCGTGTTTCAATTCCGGTAAAACTTTTTTCAATGCCAGTCTGGTATTGATAATTTTCCAGCCAATTATAGGAGATCATATAAGGAAGCATGGATTTAAATTTTTCCGGAAGCAAGTCAAATGATATGGTGAGTGTAGTATAAATATTCTCTACAAAATCGTGCAACTTCAAAAATTTTGATCGAATGATTTCCTTTGCCAGGAAATGGTCGAATGCAATATCGAGAAATGCGCCACAATAAGCCCCCACAGCGGGTTTGAACACTTCTTTCAGAACTTTTATTTTGTCATCTGAATCTGTAAATGTATCTATTCGACGGTGGAGGATAATTCCTTTTTGTATATCCATTGGAAAAGAAAAACGTTTATTTCCTTTTACATAATCACTGATCATATTGCCCACAAGTATATCCGTATGATTGAAAGACAGGTATGCATGAGCCAGGAAATTCATACGCTTTTATTGAATGGTTTGCTTTAACTTGTTTGAAATGGTTTTATCTCTTTTCCAATATTTTCCCATGCAAAATTTTATGTGTCAAAAAATTTCAAGCCTTGCTGGCTGTTTGCAAACTTCTATATAATAAATGATTTTTTCAAAAATACCATTTATACCTGTTATAAAAATTTAACGTAGCCTGAACCTGATTTTGCGTTTTCTTATATTCTTATAAAATGCTTAATGCGCTTGATTTTGACAGGTTTTCATTAGCGTTAGAAAAGAATGTTAATACCGCTTGTGGAGGAGATGTACGAAATATTTCATATTCATCCCTTTTCTCTTTTTTTGGATAAACCAGGATAGTAGATTTGGTTTTTATTTCAAATTTTTCACACTTAAAAAAAATGATCATGAAACAGTTAATGAAAATTCAAGGACGCCGCAGTTTTGCAAATGCTGCAAAAAAATCATTTGCTTTAATGGGTATGTTACTCGTTTTTGGCCTGTATTCTTTTGCGGGAATCAATGGCGCAAAGGAAAGAGCTGAAAACAACTTTGAAAAAGTTTTTAAAAATGCCACCAATGTAAGTTGGAATTTGAGTGGTGATTTTTTACAGGCAAGTTGCTACCTGGATGGAAAAGCCACGCACGTATTTTATGATGCCAATGGTGATTACCTATGTTTAACACGGGAAATTGCTTATGATGAATT
>CAYXHX010000302.1:0-3634 GCA_964464835.1 uncultured Chitinophagaceae bacterium
AGCGCTACTGATGTCTTTGGGTAATGCTGCATTTCCTTTGCCTGCAAGATATTGTTGAATCAATGAATCATTGCTGCCCATGATTAAATTTTTTCCATTCATCAACCAACCAGTACCACGTAAATTTTTGGGAAGGTATTGCCCGTTCACTTGCTCCATAAAACCTTTAGCTGTAAGCCCTGCGGCGATCTTGTTATAGGCAGCAACATCGGTAATTTTAAAGTTGAAAATATATTTGATGTCGAGTGTATTGTACGTAATTTTTTCACCACCAATATCCATAGTATTTGGTTTCAATCCATAATCTGAAACCATGATAGCAATATCACCGGAAAAAGCTTTGGCAATATCATCGAGTGTAAATCCTGATTCTGCGAGGAATTGATTGGCCGTAGATTCTACGCCTGCATATTTGATGATATCTAAAAGTATTTTTGGATTAAGCGCAAAACAAACATAGCCCATGACCGGTGAAGGGTATTGTGCAACCATATTCATATCAGCAGCAGTAGATGGATATTTTTTCAGGATATCCGCAAGGTCTTTTCCCATATAGGATTTTACTGTTGCCACTGCTTTACCATCTTCAAAATTCAATGTACCTGCACTGTGCGTGCCTTTGAACAGGTCGCCCATTTTTGTCATCCCTACAAATGGGATAGAACTAATAATGCCTTCAGAATTTGACCAGTATAAAATATCGGCTTTTTCTTTCATCAATGTTTTAAAATCATCAAGCGCAGCAACACTCTCTTCCTTTTTCAGATGCATCATTTGATCAAGCGCTGCCAATGAAGTTTTTCCATCATTGGGAACTACTTGTGAAGCATCCCTTGCTTCAGGTGGCGTAGCATATACAAGAATGGCTACATGTTTATTCCAGCCAATGCCCACTTCATTATGTAAAACAGTATAAGAATAATCATCTTTCAATTGTATCGGCGTCACATCTTGTTGCGCTTTCATATAAGCTTCAAACTTTGCTGCATCTTTCATGCCCGCAACAACGCCTGTAGTAACGCTTTGGCCATTCATCATAGAACCACTCATTTTTACAAATACAAAAAAATGATCCTGGAAGTCAATGCCTGCTTCAGACATTTTTGAAAGTTGTTTTTTGATTTCGTCAGACTTTACCGGGTCGGCATCTTTTAGCATATTGGTAAATAAAGAATCCCAATTGATATTTCCTTTCTTTGCTTTTTCAGCAAGCCTTGCAGTATTGAAATCTGCTACCATAAATGCATCTTTCGAAATATAATCTGCTTGCTTTGGGACAGATGAAGAACAGGAAACAACAATCATTGCTATTCCTGTGAAAAGAAAAAATTGAAACAAACGCTTCGTCATATTTTGTGTTTTTAAAATGAAGCTGTAAAAATAGGGTATTTTGGGAATGGTGCAAGGGGGAGAAGCAATAGGCAATAAGCAATAAGCAATGGGCAATAAGCAATAAGCAATGGGCCTCTATGGCCAAAGAGGGCAATGGGCTTAGAGGGCATTTTGTGAAATATAATTCATCTTTGGAATGAGGTATTAATGGCCGGAACGCTACAACCCATATCCATAATGATATTCCGGGCAAACCGTTACCGGGAGTTTGCCCGCCGGCTTAAACTTTCCGGTGAGCCAATTAAATGCAGCTGTTTGAAAAATAGGATCGTCTTCATAACAAGCAACAAGATTTTTTGCATCACAAAAATTACCAATGACATAAGGATTGCCAAAAACCATTGTGATCACCGGTACTGAAAGCCCGGACTGTATTGCATTTAATACATTGATGGCATTTGGCGTAATACCAAAATTATTCGCGGGATATTTTGCATAACCATGTAAGCCGATGATCACAAGATCATATTTTCCTTTGAATGATTGGACTGTATTCAACACATCGAGACTGTCTTTTTTATAATTAAAATAAAATGTCGCAGCATGCAAACTATCTTTTAGTAAAGCCCCCAATTGGTTTTGCACAGAATCACCAATTGCGAGGTATGCGATTTTTAAACTTTTTTTAAAGGGAAAAATATTTTTATTTTCCATCTTTAAAACAGTGAAGGATTTTTCGGCAACCTGTTTCCTGAACGCAGCTACATTCTTATTTAAATCAACCGTTATGTTCTTTAAAGGCACAGGTTTCCAATTGGCAAGCCCAAGATTATATTTTGCAATTAATACTTTTTTTACACGGGCTTCAAAATCTTCTTCGGAAAGTTTTCCGTTTTTTAAAACCTGCAATATTGAATCAATACTTGCAGGTACATCCTGTGGCAGGCAAAGCATATCATTCCCTGCAAGAATAGATTGCACGGCGCCTTCAGCGCCCGGATAATATTTGGCAACGCCTTGCATATCAAGTGCATCTGTAAAAGTGATGCCTTTAAAACCCAGTTTTTCCCGCAACAAGGAAGTTACATTTTGATAGGAAAGTGATGTAGGTAAATGAGTGGTTGTATCAATCGCAGGGATACTTAAATGCGCCACCATGATACTTCCAACACCCGCAGCTATCATGGCTTTGAAAGGCATGAGCTCTAAAGAATCGAGTTGTGCCATTGATTTATTTATCACCGGCAAATCTTTATGCGAATCCACGGAAACATCGCCATGGCCGGGAAAATGTTTGGCACAAGCCATGATGCCTGCTTTCTGCATGCCTTTCATAATATCCACGCCGAAGCGGGCAACTTTCAATTTATTTTCACCGAATGAACGAACATTAATTACCGGGTTTGCAGGATTATTATTGATGTCCACTACGGGTGCAAAATTTACCTGAATGCCCATTCTTTTACACTGCTCCCCTATTGCATAACCCATTTGATAAATCAGTGCAGAATCATTGATAGCGCCGAGTGTAAGTTGATTGGGAAATTTCATCACACTATCCGTCATCCGCATTCCAAGCCCAGTTTCCGCATCTATGCAAAACATGATGGGCGTTTGTGCAATCGTTTGAAAATGATTTATAATAGATGCTTGTTTTTCCGGGCCACCCTGGAAAAGGCATACCGCGCCGATATTATATTGCTGAATATATTTTTCTACTTCAGCAGTATGAAAAATAATGCTGTCATTTTTCAATTCCGATAAACGCAACACAAATAATTGAGCCACCCGTTGTTCGGGCGTTAATGATTGATATACACTATCCGCCCAAATAGCCGCATGGGAAGGGTCTTGAGCATTTTGTTTTTCTTTACAGGAAAAAAATGAAACAGTACATATCATTAAAAAGAAAAAAAGCCGCATAGGTTTGTTTTGCTGCAATATAATTTATTTTAAAAATATTTTTTGACATTTCACTGAAAGCTGCTTCATTTTATTTCTTTAATATAAATATTGATATCATGCGGAGCTGCTTCATTTCCTCCAAAAAACGGGAATAATTTATAGCCGGCTGCATTTTTTCCATGGGCCGAACGCGGCATGGAAATAGATTTTTCATTTACGGAAAAAATATATTCATTGCCGGAAATTTTAATTTCGCAGGTATCAAATCCATTGAGTTGAATATTGGAAATTTCTTTGAAAGAGCGGATGCCATTGTTATAACAATAGGCGGTTAATTGTAATCTATCATTCAGCCAACGCCAGCCGAAACGTGCGCTGTACCTGTGATGCAGGGAAA
>CAYXHX010000303.1:0-3597 GCA_964464835.1 uncultured Chitinophagaceae bacterium
GAAGCAATTAACCGGATTGATGAATTGCGTGACCGGGCTGAAGACATTTCAGGTGTTCCCAGTGGTTACAGAGATTTAGATAAAGTAACATTTGGCTGGCAGGCTACTGACCTAATCATCCTTGCTGCCAGGCCCTCAGTTGGTAAAACTGCATTTGCACTAAACCTCGCGCGCAATGCTGCCTTACATCCTCATAAACCAACTGGTGTAGGTTTCTTTTCATTGGAAATGAGCGCTTCACAATTGGTTCAAAGAATTTTAGCAGCGGAGAGTGAAATTCATATGCAAAAAATTGCACGTGGAAAATTGGAAGAACACGAATACAGCCAACTTCAGAAAAAAGGTATTGAAAAGCTTTTAGAAGCACCCATTTATATTGATGATACGGCAGCGCTGAATATTTTTGAATTCCGTGCAAAAGCACGACGATTGGTGAATAAACATAAGGTTGGCCTTATCATCATTGATTATCTCCAATTAATGAGTGGTCAAAATGATCGGAATTCAAACAGGGAACAAGAAATCAGTAATATCTCCCGAAACTTGAAAGCCCTTGCCAAAGAATTAAATATTCCCATCATAGCACTAAGCCAATTGAACCGTGCTGTTGAAAGCCGTGCAAGCAGTAAGGTGCCGCTGCTGAGTGATTTACGTGAATCAGGTGCAATTGAGCAAGATGCCGATCTTGTAATGTTTATTTACAGGAATGAAATGTATGAAAATTATACCAGCCCTGAAGGTGCCGATGTAAAAAATATGACAATGATAAAAATTGCCAAACATCGAAATGGTTCCTTGGAGGAAATAAAATTACGCTCGCAACTCGCCATCCAAAAATTTATTGATTGGGATGATGATGGCTTCTCCCCGGGCGGTAATTTTAAATTTCTTGGTTCTTCTCCTTCTGGTGATATACAAGGTGGCGGCGGAAAATTATATCTTCAAAAGGGCAGCAAGATGAATAGTGGTGATTTTGATGAAGGATTTGAAGATTAAATTAAATCATCCTCATGCAAGATATCCCACTTTTTTATGAAGAATATTTTTCCGGGACAAGTAGTATAGTTACACTAAATGAAATAAACAGCCATCACATTTATCATGTACTTCGTTTAAAACTCAATGATGAAATATCCATCACAAATGGAAAAGGCATTTTATTATTTGGAAAAATAACATCATTAGATAGGAAAAAAACGACTTTTAAAAGCACAAAAGAAGAAATCATTCCACCACCTCCCAAAAAAATTACCTTGTGCTTTTCTCTAATAAAAAACACAAGCCGATTTGAATGGTTTCTTGAAAAAGCAGTTGAAATTGGTGTTCATGACATCATCCCTGTGATCTCCAAAAGAACTGAAAAAAAGAATTTGCGCAAAGGCCGTATGCAGCAAATTATGATCGCTGCATTAATACAAAGCAAACAATGTTGGTTACCGGTTTTTCATGAGCCCATTTTATTTTCGCAAGCTATTTTATTGAATGGCTACAATCATAAATTTATTGCACATTGTACCAAGTCAGAAAAATCCCCGTTAAAAAAATTTAACCCATCAGGAAATATACTGATGTTTATTGGCCCGGAAGGGGATTTTACTGAAGATGAAATTGAAATGTCAGGGCAAAAAGATTTTATTCCTGTTTCTTTAGGAGAAAACAGGCTGCGATCTGAGACGGCAGCTATTGTAGCGCTTACATTGTTGAATAATTAGAACAATAAGTTGTATTTTCATATTTTCAAACAACTTCTTTTGTATGCAAAAATCTTTACCTACTTTTTTATTGTCGCTGATTATTTTTTTCCTGGCTTGTGGGAATGGAAAAAGCAAAGAGGTAGAAAGAGACACCAGTATTACACTTTTAACATCATTCAATAATCTTTTTTTAGACAGCATATCTTTGGCCAATTTTTTATCGGCGAATCCATCATATCAAACTTATACAGAACAATTCTTTAATTTTTATAAAGAAAGAAATTACGAATATGCCTGGTTCGATACAAGTGGTTTGGGAGAGCAGGCACATAATTTCTTAAACCTCCTGAATACAACAATAAATGAATTGCATGATAGCTCATTATATGATGCAGCTTTGTACAAAATGTATGATGAATTTCATGAAGTTTCCGGGTTAAAAAAATCTTCAAAGGATGCTTTGGAAACAGAATTGAAAATGTCCGGCCAATTTTTTAAATATGCAGCTAAAGTATTTAATGGCAGTGATGTGGATGCAACTCAATTGGGTTGGTATATTCCAAGGAAAAAGATTAGCCTGTCCGCATTATTGGACACTGCTTTACAATCAACAAAAGATATAAGTGAAACAGACGGTATCATTAGCCCCGGTTATAAAAAATTAATTACATTCTTATCCAGGTATTATGAATTGAAAAAAGGGAATTGGGATTCCATCCCAACGCCGGATAAACCGATTCATTTGGGTGAAAAAAATTTCTTGCTTCCAAAAATTAAAAACCGCTTATTTGCATTAGGCGATCTCAATAATATTGATACAACAACTTTGTTTGATACATCATTATATGTTGCTACAAAAAAATTTCAAAACAGGATGGGCCTGTCCCCGGATGGTGCAATTGGAAGTAAAATGATGTACGAATTAAATGTGCCCATTGAAAAAAGAATCCAGCAAATATTAGTCAACCTTGAAAGGATGCGCTGGTTGCCCGCGAAGCAGGAAGGCGATTTCATTTTTGTAAATATCCCGGAATACAAAATGTATGTGTATGAAAATGGCAAACCCGATTTCAAAATGAACGTCATAGTTGGTAAAACTACAAGCAGTACAGTAATATTTTCCGGCTCACTTAAATATGTTGTTTTTGCTCCATACTGGAATGTGCCAAAAAGTATTGTTCAAAATGAAATTGTTCCCGGGATTGAAAAAAATCCTGATTATTTGGCTAATCATAATATGGAAATCGTCGGGAAAAATGGCACTTTACCTGAAGTACGTCAATTGCCCGGTGAAAATAATTCTCTTGGCCGGGTAAAATTCCTCTTCCCGAATAATTATGATATTTATTTTCATGATACACCCAACAGGGACCTTTTTACAGCCACCAACCGAAGTTTCAGTCATGGATGCATACGTGTAGGAGAACCAAAAAAACTGGCTGAATTTTTATTGAGGAATGATTCCTCCTGGTCCAATGATAAAATTGACTCCGCCATGAATGCAACCAAAGAAAAATGGGTTTCCACACCAAATCCAACGCCTGTGATTATTGCCTATTTTACAGCATGGGTGGATGAAAATGGATTATTGAATTTTAGAAAAGATATTTACGGGCATGACCGTAAAATGATTGATAAAATGTTTGTCAAAAAATAACTTTCAATTATTTATTTTTAATATTTAAAAAATGATTCGGTTTTTAAAATAGTCGTTATCATGAATTACAATGGACAGGATATATTGAAAATATTTACTTCGAAATTCCCGGGGAATGCCACCCTGTATTTTGCTCCTGGAAGAATTAATTTATTGGGGGAACATATAGATTATAATGCAGGATTTGTAATGCCCGCTGCAATAACGCAATGTTTTTGGTTTGCAATTGGAGAAGGAAAAGTCAAT
>CAYXHX010000304.1:0-3579 GCA_964464835.1 uncultured Chitinophagaceae bacterium
CCCATGTTTTAAGATAAAACGAAATTTTTTAAGCAGAGGTTGAAATTGTTAAAAAAATTTTATAACCTTATAGCCGCATTAATTTACCATTAATCCATTCG
The DNA here is from genome assembly GCA_964464835.1 of uncultured Chitinophagaceae bacterium. Lineage (GTDB taxonomy): Bacteria > Bacteroidota > Bacteroidia > Chitinophagales > Chitinophagaceae > JAFDXJ01. The sequence continues at coordinate 102 of CAYXHX010000304.1, forward strand.
CTGACCGAACATCGCTGTATATAGCGCTACCTTCGCAAAAGATGAAAAATAATACAGTCAAATACATCATTTGTCAATTTTCAGGCTGGCTTTTTTATGGGCTTTCTTTGATTTTTTTCGCATTTTATTTTGATCAAAAAATTTCCAATATTTATACTCAAAGGCTTATTTTATCAATCGTACTGGGCCTTTTGGTCACTCACTTATTACGCTTTATGCTTAAAAAGTTTCAACTTTTACCACCCTTATCCGGTAATCAATGGTTGAAATTTTTCCTTTTCATTATCCTTACTTGTTCACTGTATAGTTTTATAAACAGTAGTTTGGTTGAAATTCTAAAATGGTATGACCCCCGGATGAAGGCATCCGTTGTTCAACGATTTTTATACAATATTTTCAATGACTCTCCCATAATTTTTGTGTGGGTAAGTATTTATTATGTGTGGCATTATATTGAAGCGGAAAGAAAAACCAAGTTTGACCAGGTGCGGTTGGAAAGCATGGTAAAAGAATTACAACTTAAAACCATCAAATCTCACATCAACCCTCATTTCATTTTTAATGCATTGAATAGTATCCGTGCACTCGTAGATGAAAATCCTGAAAGAGCAAGAACCGCTATCACGGAACTGAGCAACATATTGCGCAGTAGTATGAAAGCCGATTCCCTTGAAACCGTGTCACTTGAAAGGGAATTACAAATTGTGAAAGATTATCTCGAACTGGAACACATTCGCTTTGAAGACAGGCTGAATGTAGAATACCATATCGAAGATGAAACCCTAGATCAACAGGTGCCTCCAATGATGCTGCAAACACTCGTGGAAAATGCGATCAAGCATGGCATTAGCCGTGAAGTGAGTGGCGGAAAAATAAAAGTGTATTCCAACTTTATTGACCATTCTTATGAATTGGTCGTTCAAAACACAGGCGAATTTAATCCTGGTGATGAATCTGAAGGTTTTGGTATATCCAGCACACAAAGCCGTTTAAAATTGATCTATGGTAAAGACGCAACTTTTGAAATAAAAAACATTCAACCTCATTTGGTAGAAGCACGAATTCTGATACCTTTCTCCACATAACCAATTTAAATTTTAATTATGCCTGTTAAAGCAATTATTATTGATGATGAACGTCTCGCCAGGACAGAACTAAAAAAATTACTCCAGGAATTTCCCGATATCGAAATTATGGATGAAGCATCCAATGCGGAAGATGGTTTGGAAAAAATAGAATTACTGAATCCCGATCTCATTTTCCTCGACATTCAAATGCCCGGGAAAACCGGCTTTGATTTATTGCAGGAACTCGAAAAAGCGCCTCGTGTAATATTCACAACAGCCTACGATGAATATGCGTTAAAAGCTTTTGAAGTTAATGCATTGGATTACTTATTAAAGCCTATTGAACCCCGCCGCCTGACCGATGCGATTCAAAAACTCCACTTTGAAATAAGTAAAGAAAATGCCGGTTATGGTAATGCTGTAAACCGCGGCCCGCTTACAGAAAATGACCAGGTATTTGTGAAGGATGGTGAACGTTGCTGGTTTGTAAAATTGAGTGAAATCCGGCTTTTTGAAAGTGTAGGCAATTATGCAAAAGTATTTTTCGCCAATAATAAACCATTGATTTTAAAATCCCTGAATGCCTTGGAGGAAAGGATTGACGATCGCATATTTTTTCGAGCCAACCGAAAACACATTATTAATATGCGCCTCATCGAAAAGATAGAACCTTATTTTAATGGAGGCCTGTTAGTAGAATTAAAAGGTGGAGAGAAAATTGAAGTCAGCCGCCGGCAAACAGTTCGTATCAAAGAAATGATGAGCCTGTAATTCAAAAATTCCTTTTGTTTATAAAAAAATTTTTATGTTTAAAAATTCAATCTTTTTTATATGTGCATTATTTGTTGGTTGCCTGTCGAAAGCACAGCAAATAGATAAAATTATCAATGTGCAGGAAGTAAGCAGGATAGAAAAAACACTGTCATCTGATGATATGCAAGGCCGTGCAATTTATACAGAAGGAATTGATAAAGCAGCAACTTTTATCAGTAATGAATTCAGCCAGGCAGGCCTGCAAAAATTGCCTGGGCTTGATACCTATTTGCAACATTTTATTTTATTAAAGCCCAAACAAATTAGCGCTACCATCAAGTTGGATAATGAAACAATCAATTCGCAAAATCTTATTGTAGTTACTGCCAGGAAGGAATTTTCCATCAATGAACATTCCGGTTTTGAACAAGAGCAGGTAAAAAATATGGATGGATTTTTTAAGAATGCATCTGCCGCAATTAAAGAAGGCAAGAAAAAAATATTTTGGATTGATACGTCCATGTCGAATATTTTTCCGAGACTGAATTTTTTTAAACGCAGCCTTAGCCCGGACGCAGGCGATGTGGTTTTTGTATTAACTTCAGCCATACCTAAAGCATTTTCAATTGAGGCCGTACATCAATTTGAAGAAAAAAAGCTGGCCAATGTAGTTGGTGAAATTAAAGGCAAAACAAAACCAAATGAGTTCGTCGTTTTTTCTGCACATTATGATCATCTTGGAATTGGCAAACCAGTGAATGGAGATTCAATATATAACGGTGCAAATGATGATTCGGGTACAACTGCAGTGATACTCCTGGCAAAATATTTTCAGGCATTTCACAACAATGGCCGGACAATTATTTTCGTAGCTTTTACAGGAGAGGAATCCGGCGGCCTTGGTTCCACTTATTTCTCCACACACATACCACCTGCACAAGTGATGGCCATGTTTAATATTGAAATGATTGGAACTGAAAGTAAATGGGGCATGAATTCAGCATATATCACGGGTTATGAAAAAACGGATATGGGAAAAATTTTACAGGAAAACTTAAAAGGCTCTGCTTTTACGTTTCATCCCGATCCTTATACCGAAGAAAATTTATTTTATCGTTCGGATAATGCAACCCTTGCCAGGCTTGGAGTTCCGGCGCATACCATTTCTACATCCAAAATGGATAATGAACCAAATTATCATAAAGTAAGTGATGAAATAAGTACATTGAACATGAATAATATGGCTGAAATTATTAAGTCTATTGCCATTAGTTCAACATCTATGATAGAAGGAAAAGATACTCCAACCAGGGTAAAGACAGAGGATTTAAAATAAACAATAAAATAAATTTTCCTAAAAAGGGTATTATGCTATAGCGATTGATACCGAATGAATCGCATCACTTAATTCGCGGATCAGTGAAACATCTTTTTCAATCGCATTCCCTACAACAAGAATATCTGCGCCTGCTTTACAATTCAGGTAAGCTTTTTCAGGCGTGGAAATACCGCCGCCCGTAATCAAAGGCACATCAATATGGGAAGCTACTTTTTGAATCATTTGTTCGGTCACCGGTGTTTTTGCGCCACTGCCTGCGTCCATGAAAATTAATTTTAATCCCAATACCATGTATTAATCTTAATAATGATATTTCAAT
>CAYXHX010000305.1:0-3558 GCA_964464835.1 uncultured Chitinophagaceae bacterium
TATCCTGAACTAAATAAATTATGGGCAATTGTTTTAATACCGCAAATTGCCAGGCTTCACTCACTTCTCCTTCAGTAACACTATTATCACCTAAACTACAGACTACAATCGGATTTTCATTTCCCTGCCCTTTTTTCAATAAAGGAGAACCCGTATTTTCCATAAATTGAATGCCTTGTGCAATTCCTGTTGTTGGTATTGCCTGCATTCCTGTTGCACTGCTTTGATGAATGATGCCCGGGTATTTTTCAGACCGGTTAGAAGGATGGCAATAATAAGACCTGCCACCGGAAAATGGATCTTCCGCTTTAGCGAGTAATTGCAGCATCAATTGGTATGGTTCAAATCCCATGGCAAGCATCATGCTTTCATCGCGATAATAAGGGCTTGCAAAATCACAATTGAGCAGTTGTATACCGGTAGCAATTTGAATGGCTTCATGGCCTTTAGATGTGGAGTGAACAAATTTACAAACGGATCGGTTTTCTTCATACAATTCTGCCATTCTACGGGCAGTAGCCATCAAACGATAAGCTTTTGTAAGCAGGTTAAAATCGAACATGTGCAAATATCCGTTTCTGAAGGCAATTTAAAAAGATAAGCGGCTTATTTTATTTCTACATCAAAGAGTTGTTGATTCCCCAGGTATCCTTTCAATTGATCTCCCACTACACATTCGCCAACACCGGCTGGAGTTCCTGTGTAAATAATATCGCCAATATGAAGGGCAAAATAACGTGAGATGTTTTCAATAATCTGGCCAATTGTAAATATCATGTTATGGCTATTTCCACTTTGAACTGTTTTGTCATTTAATTTCAAAGAAAATTCAAAGGGTTTTTTCAGATCAATGTTGTTCAATTCAATCCATTCGCCTAAAATAGCGGAATGGTCCCATGCTTTTGCTTTTTCCCAGGGAAGGCCTTTCTTCTTTAACTCGTTTTGTAAATCACGCGCTGTAAAATCTATACCTACTGTAACGGCATCAATATATTTATCAGCCCTGTAATCGCGGATGTATTTTCCATTTTTTCCAATCCGAAAAACCAATTCACATTCATAGTGCAATTCATTGGTAAATTCAGGATAAAAAAATTGCAGGTTATCTGGTAGTAATGCACTTTTTGGTTTAATAAAAATGACAGGTTCCGATGGAATATCATTTTCCAATTCTTTGGCATGGGCGGCATAATTCCGCCCTACACAAAATATTTTCATAGATAAATTTTAAGCAGTTAATTGGATATAAAAATAATCTTTAACTTTTGATGTGTCCAAATTTATTCCATGAAATTCAATTTATTTACCCAATTCATGGTATGTTCAATACCCATTACAGCAAAGTCTTCTATTACTTTTATAGAGGTTTCAATTTTCTTTTCTACGATAGGTACTTCAGGTGGCAACCATTTGCTTAATACAAAATCTGCCTGCCTGCCTTTCGGGTAATTATTTCCAATCCCAAATCTCAATTTTGGATAGGCGCCTGTTTGCATATAAAATTGAATATCTTTCAAGCCATTATGCCCGGCATCACTGCCGCTTGGCCGAAGCCTTAATTTGGATAATGGCAAAGCGAGATCATCTACAATGGTTAATGAGTTTTCTAATTTAATTTTTTCTTTGTGCAACCAAAATGAAAATGCTTTGCCACTCAGGTTCATAAAAGTAGTTGGCTTTATTATTATAAAAATTTTCCCTTTCCATTTAACTTCTGCAATCGTTGCGAATCGCCCGGTTTGAAATATGCCACCATATTTTTGTACAAAAGCGTCTGCTATATTGAAGCCGATATTGTGCCTTGTATTTTCATATTCCAAACCAATATTTCCAAGGCCAGTGATTAAATATTTGGACATGCTGCAGTTTTAAAAAGCTAAAATAAAAAAGCCTGCAGTTTTTACAGGCTTTTATTTTATTTAAATGAAATATTGTTAATTTTAATTATGCATTTTCTGCAACTCTTCAATAAAGTTTTCACGGATTTGTTTCTCCTCTTCAGTCTGTTTTCTTTTGGGAATTGGGAATACTTCAAATTGATCAATTTGCATATTATAAAAGCGGGGATAGTTTGGTGGCTCATCATACAATTTATACATTGTATCATTGATATAGCGAATAGGTTGTTTATTATCATTGGGGTCATTATCCCAATGACAAAAAGACCAAGCCCGGTCAATACCATTTCTTCCGGTGAGGTTGTCATAAAAACTTGTACCGTCTAATATGCCATAATTATTGGGAACCGGTATCCTGGCAACATCTGCAAAAGTGGGAAGAAAATCGGTAAAATCTACCAATGTGCTTGTGCTTTGATTTGGTTCAATACCTCTGGGCCAATAAGCAACTAAAGGAACCCTGGTACTCCAAAGAATAGTGCCATTTTTTAATCCGCGGACTAATGAGTCTCTCCACATGGAATAAATATTTACATTGGTTGCATTGTCTGTTGTAAATAAAATCAAGGTATTATTGATTATTTTTTTATCCTGGAGGTGATGAATAATATCACCAATTTTTTTATCCATATAATTGACCATGGAAGGAAAATACTTTAAATCTGAGCGGATTTCGTCATATTTTGGATCCCATGTATCATATTCAGGATCATTGGGTGTAGGTACCCAGGGCTTTTGAACTAAAGGCATTGAATAAATGGCAAAAAATGGCTGATTGACATTTTTGTCTATAAAACGATTGAGATAGCTTACATACATATCTTCTGAATAACGCCCTTCGGTAACACTATCAGGCAGATAAGCTCCATTCTCATAAATAATAGGGCTTTTGTAGCGGCCTTTAAATTGATTGGATGGATAAGAGAATGGCAGGAAAACCCTATACTTATCAAAGCCTGCTTCATGAATGGCTTCATCACCTCCATCATTCTGCCATTTGCCGACAAAACAGGTTGCATAGCCTGCATCATGCAGCATATTGCTAATGTTATGACCGCCGGAAGGTAATATTCCCCAATCTATATAATTCCTGAAATTGTATTTGCCTGTCATTGCAGCCAATCTGGAAGGAAAGCCGTCAGGGTGAGAAAATGCATAATTAAACTGGATACCATGGCTTGCCATGAAATTTAAATTGGGTGTACTATAAGATTGACCCCCGGTATAATTAGGAATTTCATACCCAACATCATCTGCGATAATTAAAATAATATTAGGTTTTGCACGAAGGTTTGATTTGTTTGCTAATTCCACATTGGAAGTTGAATCCGTAATTTCCTGTGGTGTAAATTCTTTTTTACAACTTATAAAACTGCAAATTGCTAAAATAAAAAAGAAAGACTTTAAAATGGAAATCTTTTCAATACTGTTCATAAAACAGTTGTTCTTGGTGGTTTGCATTGTTTCGTTTTGATTATTAATACTGTCGCAAGGTAAGTTTTTTTTAGGAAAAATTTAAAAATGATTCAAAATGGTTTCAGGATTTTTCAGTTATGCATGGACTGTAATACTGCAATAAAACTATCTCTGATATTTATTTCCTGCACAGAAAGGCTATCTATTTTTAATTTATTTTTTTCTTTATAATCATTTTTCACAT
>CAYXHX010000306.1:0-3515 GCA_964464835.1 uncultured Chitinophagaceae bacterium
GAGTTGGGCCTGGGTAGATGTTAACTCATTGAGTGAATGCTTTAATTCCGCAGTTCGTTCTTCCACAGTTTTTTCTAATTCTATCTTTTGTTGTTCTATCAACTGGCTGCGTTCTATTTCTCTTTCTTTTGCCAGCCTTTCTTTTTCGAGCGTTTGTTGCACAACTTCTTTCCTGAGTTGGATAAATCGCAAAAGCAAAATCCAGGTAAAAAACGTAGCAAACCAGGCAACACATAATTGTTCTATCTGTGCGGACCATTTATCACTCCATCGGAAAAGTAAAGGTTCTGTGAGCCCGAAAACTTTTGTCAGCAAAATTGCAAACAGCGAACTACCTACAAATGTTAACCAGTATAGCAGCATAGGCAAACCGGCAATGATTACAAACCGTACCATTCTTTCAGGACGGCGTATATATAAAAGAAAAGTTATTAAGACAGTAAGGGAAGTTAAAGAATAAATTAAACCCGCAGCCTGCCTCACGAATAAAAACGCATCATAGCTGAGTATGGGGCTTATCAACAAACTGATTATTGAAATAACAGGTGAAAAAATGCTTAACCCATTAAGGAATTTGTTCCATACAGGGAAATACTTTCTGGTATTCAAATAGTAACGGGTAAATTGAAGTAATGAGAAAAAGAGTAAAGGTATTGCCAGGTACACTACAAAAGGAACAATCCATGGATGTTCTTTAAAAAAGATTCTGCCAATAAACCCTTCATCAGCATATCTCATAAATCCGATACTTGCTACGAACAAAGCAAAGTACAAATAGACTCTTTCACGAATCATCAGGAAAAAAACAAAATTTAGCAGCGCAGCAAATATCAAAACACCAAATATCAACGAAAAAAATACTGCATTGAAATAGAATTGTGTAATATCTCCGTGGTTTTCATTTACAAAATCTTTCTCAAAAATAAAATCAGGAGTAACGAGATCTCTCGCCCTAAAAAAATTATTACTTGTCAGCCGTTCATAGATCAGGATTTCTTTTCCTGCCGGGATTGTCACCGGTATTGCAGGTAATACTTTAAAACCATCTAATTTGCTCCAAGGCTGTAATGAACCGGATAACAGATGATGCCATTTTACAGAAGAGTCCTGAATAAAGATCTCATCTTTGTCATATCCTCCGGGGATGCATATCACTACATCCTTATCCATTTTATTTATTAAACGGTACCGAAACCAAAAAGTATGAATGGTAAATTCAGGTTTAGTATTTATTGGGGAAGGTTGTAGAAATTTATTTGCAATGGGTAACGAATTCACCTGTTCGATTGTCCATTTGCTATTGCTATCCAAAAGTATTTGCCAGCAACTGTCGGGAAAGATTACCCGTCCTTGAATAGTATCGGTTGTTATTTCAAATACATCAGGTAATTTATCCTGGGCATCAATTTTAACAGAAGATACCAGGAGAACAATCAATGCATAAAGCAGTTTTTTCATAAACTTAATTTATGGTTAATTGAATAATAATCTCACTTCCTTTTCCTTCTTTTGTTTCCACTTTTATCTCCCCACCATGCGCCTTCACAATATCATAGCTTAAACTCAATCCCAGCCCGGTTCCGCTGCCTGTGGGTATTGTCATGAAGAAGGGTTGAAATATTTGATAACTACTGTTCTTTAAACCCTAACAACGTAAATGGTAGCAGAGCCGTAGGCTCTAACCATTTTGTAATACCGGATTTTAATCCGATGACAAAAACACCGAATATAAGTTGAGTGCCGTAGGCACGATGCATTTTTACGTACACAACTTTTATTTTTCATTTTATTGATTTGATATGTGCCGAGCCTTCGGCTCTCAGCTTTTTCCTGTTTTGCTTTTTCAACGGACTAAAGTCCGTTATTACAATATTAACCGAAGCTACGCTTCTACTCACGTTTCAGGCAATTGGCTATTGAATAATAAAAGTAGTTCCTTCACCTTCTTTTGTTTCCAGCTTTATCTCTCTTCCATGAGCCTTTACAATATCATAACTCAAACTCAATCCCAATCCTGTTCCCTGGCCGTTGGGCCCTGTTGTAAAAAATGGATAGAAGAAATTTTTCATTGTTGATTAATTAAATTGATAATTAATTTAATCATTAATTCCTTATCGTTCGGATTACTTTGGGCAACCAGAAGGGATAAAGCTACCAATGCATTATCGTTAATTTTTAATTCGCCGGTTTTTTTAAAGAGGTGTTTATTTTTTTCGAGAAACCAGATAAAAAGGAATGCGCCAATGCGTTTGTTCCCATCCGTAAAAGGATGGTTTTTTATAACGAGATAAAGCAGGTTTGCGGCTTGTTCTTCAACACTCGGATAAACATTCTTTTTATCAAATGTTTGAACAATAGTATTCAGAGAACTTACAAACAAATAATCCCTCTCTTTTCCAAAAAGCAGGCCTGCCTGCTTTTTTTCAATCAATTGTTTTTTTAATGCAGCAACAGCCGATAATGCTTCTTTATATTCTATTTCATAAGTGATAGGCTCATTGAGATTTTCAACTTTCAAGGAGTGGGAGTCATATTGGTTGAGCAGCAGGAAACTATTGGTATAATCTCTTAAAATGTCTAATAACCCTTTTGCTTCAGAAAGTTGTAAAGAAGAATTCTTGCCGGTTTTATCAATGAGCTGTACCATCCTTCCTAATTCTTCCAATCTTTTTTGATTGATGGCATAGCCCTGAATCAGGTAATTTTTTAGTTGCTGTGTAGCCCATTGGCGGAACTGTACTCCTTTTTTTGATTTTACCCGGTAGCCAACCGATATGATTACATCGAGGTTATAATGTTCAATATTCCTTTGAATGTTTCTTCCACCTTCCTTTTGAACTGTCGCAAATTTTGCGACAGTTGAACCTTTCATCAATTCTCTTTCTTTAAAGACATTAGCGATGTGTTTACCAATGGTTTTAACATCCCGGTTAAAAAGAAAAGAGATTTGCTGGCGGTTAAGCCAAACTGTATCATTATCAAATTTTACAGCAATCTCGGTTTTTTGCTCCGAAGTTTTATAAATGACAACACTTGTCATAACGGTAATGTTATTGTAAAAGTACATCCTTCCACCTCTTTAGTGTCCACTATTATCTCTCCTCCATGAGCCTTTACAATATCATAACTCAAACTTAATCCCAGTCCGGTTCCGCTTCCTGTTGGTTTGGTGGTGAAGAAAGGTTGAAAAATTTTATCAATAATATTTTTAGAAATTCCATTTCCGTTATCACTTACGCTTATTTCAATTTTATCACCTGATTTTTTTGTTTGAATTGAAACGAGTGGTTGATAATTTTCAATGGCTGATTTTTTCTTTTCGTTTACTGCATAAAAAGCATTGGTAATAAGATTGAGAACCACTCTTCCTATATCCTGCGGAACAATATTGACCTTGTCAATGCTTTCATCAAAATCAGTTTTCAATTCTGCATTAAAAGTTTTATCCTTTGCTCTTAATCCATGATAAGCTAATCTCAAATATTCATCACATAAAGCATTGATATCTGTTGGTT
>CAYXHX010000307.1:0-3500 GCA_964464835.1 uncultured Chitinophagaceae bacterium
CTACTTGTATTAGAAAAATTAAACTTACTTATTTCCCTTCCATTCATATCCGTAATTTTTATTACAGCCGTTGCATTTTTGTTTAAGCCTTTTATAGTAATGGTATTTTTTGCAGGGTTGGGATATAAAGAAATATTGCCATTATTTTCAAACACTACTTTTAAAGTTTGGCTATAGGTGAAAGTGCCATTTGCAGCATTTTCTTTGATGCGGTAATAGTTATCTCCATACAACGGGTTTTTATCTGTATAGCTGTAACTGTTGCTGGCAGCGTGTTTCGCGGGAATGGTAGATATGCCCGCATAATCTTTGGCATTATTGCTACGCTCCACCGTATATGATTTTGTGCCGCTTTCATTGAGCGTTTGCCAGGAAATGGTGATGTTGTCATTTTCCTGGATGGCTTTTACTTCTTTGAAGTTGGAGGCGAGAATGTTGTCATTGAAATACCTGGCAATAGAATATCCAATATCAGAAGGGCCTAATAATAAAATTTTACTATCTGGTTGAATGATTACTTTATTTGATATTGCGTATTCCCCTGCTTCAGGAGATGTGACTCTTCCATTTTTTCCAAAACTGCTGTCCAGCACGCCGTTCGAAAGATACCTGAACATCGAAAAATAAATATAAGGTTCAGTTTTGGGAGAATATTGACCTCCGGCAATAATTTTCCCATCCGGCTGTAACGCAATCCCATAAGTGGGTGTTTGAAAATTTTCAACACTGGTTATTACTTTTCCTTCAATACCAAACGACATGTCAAGGCTACCGTCAGCATTGAACCTGCATAAACCAGTATTAATAAGAGGTTCTGGCCCGGTTATACCTGATACAATAATTTTATTATCCGATTGCAAAACCATATCCCGCATGCCAGTATTCCAAATATTTTGTGGGTTTACCCCAAAGGATCCTGAAAGTGCAATTCCATTTTCACCAAAGCTTTCATCTATCTGTCCATCAGCCATATATCTTGTAGCCATAAAAAAAGGTAAATCATTGAGATAACCATAAGTGCCGGAGGTTAAAATTTTCCCATCAGGTTGTATTACTATTTTCAAACTTGTTACTTCCCTTTTATAATTTGTAATTACTATTCCTTCACTGCCAAAAGTATTATCCAAAGTCCCATCGCCGTTATACCTGATTACAAATGTTTTTTTAAGATCATTTACATTGGCCCTTCTTTCACCGGTTATAACAATTTTACCATCGGTCTGTATTGTCATGGACCGGTTATAGAAATTAACTCCATAATCTGTAAATACAATACCATTTTCTCCAAAACTACTGTCCACCCTACCATCTGCAAAGCATTGAACTAAAATAATATTAAAATGTGTATAATCATCCGATTGGATACTGCCTGATGCAAGGATTTTACCATCATTTAAAGTTTTAATCCCTGTAAAAGTTGCCTGACGCAGAACTGGGATGATTACAGTTCCATTATTTCCAAAACTGAAATCTTTTGATCCATCATCATTATATCTCTCTATAAAATTTGCATACCCTGCTACAAGAATTTTTCCATCAGGTTGTAATGAATAATCACCAGGATCAAAGTCATCATTATATACAATTCCATTATTTCCAAATGAGGGATCTAATGAACCGGCTTGTGCAAAAAGTAATGAATTAGGAAAGAAACATATACATAATAATAGTATAAAAAATTTATTTTGAGTTTTCATCTTATTAAATTTTAAGGTTAAAATATTTATCAATTGCAGCTACCATTATTATTGCAATAATCTGCCGCAGTACTGCACACACCGGAACTATGCCTGTAATCTTCACATTCCACAAATTTTGACGGGCCGGTAGCAACCATAGCTGATGCTGTGTTGTTTAATATTGCCTGGAAGAAAATAGCTGCACGGGAAACCATATATTCATTAACTGCTTTTTCATTCGAAGAAAGCGGTAAGCCAAAAGTGCTGTAATAAGGCGTATTTGGGTCATTGTCATCCGGCAATAGTCCATGGCCCATCTGGCAATCTACATACATTAAAGCAGGGATACCCATGCCAGTCAAAACATCGTATATGGTTAAGGTACATTCCATTCTTAAATCTTTTTTATTTTTTTTGGGATCTAATGTATATCTAAAAGGCGGTATCAGGCAATTGGAAGTAGAATTATAGAATGGACTTATTTTTCCTGAATAATAAACATATTGTTTAGCAATAGCCTTAGGAAAAACGGGATCTTTGTCGCCCATGAATGCAATCATAGGGATAGGATTTGAATTTTGTAAAAAGCCAACTTCATTTCCATCATAAGCAAGCGGTATCGCCTTTGCGCCCCACATACTCCACAATCCTTTTATTTTTGGATAATACTGAATGCTTGTTTCACCATCATAATAATCTGAATCTATCGGGCCTAATGCCTGGTCAATTGTAGTGCTATCAGTTGGGCTGGGAAAAGTAGCATAGACCTGGGCCGGGTACTTATCATAAGCAAGGCTCATTGCTATAACGCCTCCGGCGCTTTGCCCTGCGACAAAAATATTACTTGTATCCATCAAATAAGGAAGCTCATGATTCACATCATTTCTTACTGTTTTTATTAACGTGCGTAAGAGGCCACGGCCATCCTGTATAGCCCGGTATATTGCATTTACTTGCTGCACACTTGTATAATCTCTTGCTACATCAGGATCTTTAATCCTACCGCAACGGTATTCTGCAACAACTACAATAAAACCTCTTTGTGCCGTCATGATTGCTAACGTGTCTAAATAATTCGGCCCGCTGCAATCTGAAAAACCACCTGCATGAAAAATTACTACAATAGGTGTAGCTACCGGGGCGTAATCGTGTGTAGCATAAAATACATTATAAAAAAGTTGTGAAGAATCCTGGGAACATACATCACCAGTACCACATGCATGGCCATTGTCTGCTACATCACCAGCGTATCCGACATCATAAAAATTTGGGATAGGCCCGGTGGTATGCTTACCATAATATATCCTGGCAGTTTTGACAATTTGAGATTGAGAAAAAACAGGGTATCTTAAATCCAAAGCACAGTTGGCAGCAGTGCTGTCTGAGGGGCTTTTCTTTAAATTTAAATGAAAATCTTTTCTGAAATTATTATCACCAAAAACTATGAAATCTTTGGAGTATAATTTCTCTTCCCATTTTTTGGATTCAGCAAATTTAAAATCATTGCTGTATAAGCCCTGGTGAAATTGAATAATGGATGGAAGCTTTGAAGTAGAAGTTGAATTTTCATTACCCGAATTATTTCCCTCATTTAAATGATACGAGTAATAATTCAATGATGCATCCAGTGATAAGGAATCGCCGCTCATCGGGTCATTGGTTGTTACCCCCCCCCCGCGGGAGATAGAATTGGTTGCATACTGTTTGCTGAAATGTTCAGCACCTGTCTTTTGATTGATTGCATACATTGCTACAACAAATGTAATGCTTAATGATGCAAGAAGTAATTTTCTTTCCATAATTTTTGTTTTTGAAGTTTTA
>CAYXHX010000308.1:0-3494 GCA_964464835.1 uncultured Chitinophagaceae bacterium
CAGCACGAAAGGAGCTTTCATCTGCAATACCTTGCCCTGCAATATCAAATGCAGTACCATGATCCGGGCTTGTCCGCACTACAGGTAACCCCGCAGTAAAATTAATGCCTTCACCTATTGCCAATGATTTAAATGGAATTAATCCCTGGTCATGATACATGGCGAGTACAGCATCAAATGCGCGATAGGATGCATGGGCAAAAAATGCATCTGCAGAGAATGGCCCAAAAACAAGCATGTTTTTTTCTTTCATTTCATTGATTGCCGGTTTAATGATCGTTTCCTCTTCAGTACCAATCAATCCTTCATCACCGGCATGCGGGTTTAATCCGAGTACTGCAATCTTTGGTTTATTAATTCCAAAATCCCTTCGCAGGCTATCATGCAGGATTTTTATTTTAGCGGTGATCATTTGTTTGGTAATATTTTCTGAAATGCCACTTACCGGTACATGCTCTGTAACCAACGCTACACGCAGGTTTGCGGATGTCATAAGCATGACTACATCGGGCACATTAAATGCATCTTTTAAATAAGGCGTATGGCCGGTGTAATGAAAAGTAGCGGACTGTATATTTTTTTTATGAATGGGCGCAGTTACCAATCCATCAAAGTCGCCTGCTTGTAAAGAAGTTACTGCCTGCAATAAAGACAAGTAAGCATATTTTCCTCCTGTCGCATTTAATACGCCCGGCGTTATCTGTACTTCTTCTTCCCAACAATTAAATATATTAATATCTCTTGGGTTTAGCCTTTTAAAATCCTTAATGGCTTGATATGTAAAATTATTTTCAGGCAAAGACTTCCTGTAAAAATTCACACATTTATTACTCGCAAAAATTACGGGTACGCACATTTCGAGAATGCGTTTATCCGATAAAGTTTTAATGATGAGTTCAATACCAATACCATTTAAATCGCCACAGGAAAAGCCAATGATGGGTTTATCCGTTTCTCTTGCCATGTAAATTCTTTAATGCGTAAAAATAGGAATAAAATGTTGTTGGAAATAATTCGAATAAAGGTTTGACATGAATTTAGAATTTTCATAGACATGGTTTGCATCATTGCATCATTTCTATAAAATGACGCTGAAAGACAAATTAACCTTGCTTTTGTGCTAATTCATTTATTTTGCAGGTAATAATTACCTTTCAAAAAATACTGCTTTATGGCCACTACCGAAAACTTTTTACAGGAAATAAACAACGGATATAATTTTAAAGGCGACCATGTAAATATTGGTTGTGGAATGCTTGATGGCAAAGTTGTTCCGGGCGCTTTTATTTCTATTCCTTTAAAAACAATGAACCGGCACGGATTAATTGCAGGCGCAACCGGTACCGGTAAAACGAAAACTTTACAGGTAATAGCAGAAGTTTTGAGCGATGCTTCTGTTCCGGTTTTGCTGATGGATATTAAAGGTGACCTGAGTGGCATTGGCGCTGAAGGTGCAGCAAATGATAAAATAACCGCACGCAGTAATTTAATTAATATCCCCTTTCATCCTGCAGCCTTTCCGGTGGAATTCTTAACACTGAGTGATGAAAAAGGGATCCGATTGCGAGCAACTGTGAGTGAGTTCGGGCCAATATTGTTAAGTAAAATTTTAGGGCTGAATGATACACAGGGTGGGCTTGTATCTATGATCTTTAAATATTGCGATGACCATAAAATGCCGTTGTTGAATCTGCCTGATTTTATTAAGGTGCTGCAATACGTAAGCAATGAAGGAAAGAGTGAATTGCAAAAAGAATACGGCCAGGTGTCTTCAGCATCCACCGGAACTATTTTAAGAAAAGTGGTAGAGTTGCAGCAACAAGGCGCAGATATTTTTTTTGGCGAACCAAGTTTTGATATAGATGACCTCATGCGTATCAGTGATGATGGCCGCGGCATGGTGAATATTTTACGTGTAACGGATATGCAAACAAGGCCAAAACTCTTTTCCACCTTCATGTTGCAAATGCTTGCAGAATTGTATGCTTCACTACCGGAAGTGGGTGACCAGGACAGGCCAAAACTCGTGTTATTTATAGATGAAGCTCATCTTTTATTTGATGAAGCTACTTCCGTATTGTTACAACAAATTGAATCAATCATTAAACTGATCCGTTCAAAAGGCGTGGGTGTATTTTTCTGTACACAGAATCCGCAGGATATTCCCGCTTCCGTATTGGCGCAACTTGGTATGAAGGTACAACATGCATTGCGTGCATTTACTGCCGCAGACAGGGATGCCATCAAAAAGGCAGCACAAAATTTTCCGGTAACATCTTTTTATAAAATAGAAGACTTGTTAACACAAATGGGCATAGGTGAAGCCATGATTACTTTTTTAAATGAAAAAGGCATTCCTACACCACTTGTCCATACCATGCTGCGCGCACCCAACAGCCGCATGGATATTTTATCCAATGATGAGATCAATGCTATTGTTGCCCAAAGTAAACTCGCTTCAAAATACAACCGGGAAGTGGATAGCATCAGCGCTTATGAAATATTAAATGATAAAATTGCGAATGCAGCACAAAGCAAAAATGAGGAAACCGAAACTAAAAAAACGAAGAAGGAAAAAAGTTTTTTTGATAGTTCTGCAGTGAAACAAGTAGAACGGACTGCTGCCAGTGTGATTACGAGAAACCTGTTGGGGATTTTAGGAAAAATGTTTAAAAAATAATACTCATTATTTCCGCGAAACAATCCCTTCCTCCGATACCTTCAGCATTTCTTCAGACTGCATGAATTCAAAAATTTGCCAATATTTTTTTTGCAGTTTTACAGGGAAAAATTCCTTTAGCTGATTCAATGGGATTCCTTTTCCTGGTATATGTTTAAAAATCATTTCTCTTATTGCATTAAAATTTTTCTCGGTTAATACATCATTCTTGTTTTTAATACAAATATCACATACACCACAATTTGTAGTGGCATCATCTCCAAAATATGCAGCGATATATTTACTCCGGCAATTATTTTTCAACAATAAAAATGCACGCATTTTATCGGTTCGTTTTTTATAATTATCTTTTTGTTGCGCATATCTTTTAAGATCAATATGAAGGTGTGCAGCAGAAGCACGATCCCACGAAAAATAAATTTGCGGTGTATCTTTCGCCGGAAAGTATTCAATAATTCCATACGCATGCAGTTCAAATAACTTTCTCTTTATTTCATTTTCATCCATTTTTAGCAAGCCTGATAATTGTTGTTCATTGATAGGAACTTTATTATCAAATATGCCATCATAGGATCGCAACAAACATTTGATAACAGGTTCGAGATGTGGAAACTGTTTTTCAAAATCTATAATCCATTGTTTGGATGCAAGAAACATGGCATGCGCCGGAATAAAAATAGATGCATTAAAAGAAAGATGGCCTTCCTGTTCCAAAGCTTTCAACACATTGATTGTTTCAATAACACCATGCTTGAACACAGCGCAAAATTCATTGATGTTAAATGAAAAATATTCCCCACCGCCACTGTTCACA
>CAYXHX010000309.1:0-733 GCA_964464835.1 uncultured Chitinophagaceae bacterium
GGTTTTATCATTGAACCTGTGATTTATCTTATATTGAAAATCCCAAAAATTTGGGCGAATAGGCAAGTCAACCATTTTGAACAACAGGCCGAGGTAAGATTTGCGGGCCGAACTCAAAAAAGTAGTTTTTTTAGAAAGAGGCCCTTCAAGCGTTAAAGCGGTTTCCGTCATGCTTGCTCTTAGGTTTCCAGTAACCCTGTCAGGGTTGCCATTTCTTTGCTTAATAACGAATGTTGAAGACAGGGCATCATTATATTTAGCATCAAAAGCAGAGGTGGATAGTTTCAAACTTTCGATAAAAGATACATTTAAAATTCCCTGTGCGCCGCCGGAGCTTCCCTGTGTTTGAAAATGGTTTAATACCGGTATTTCAATGCCATCTAAATAATATACATTTTCATTAGGTGCACCGCCACGTATAATGATATCGTTACGCTCGCCAACACCATTGCTTAAACCTACGCCGGGCAATGTTTGTACCACTTTCGATACATCGAAATTACCTCCGGGATTCGATTGTATTTCCTGGGAAGTGAGTTGCTGTACCGATAATGGTGTAATCATATCTGTAGCCCGTGCCGACACATTTTTATTTGTATTAACCACTACATCTTGAAGAACTTTTGATTCAGGATGCAATTCAAAACTCAGTATCCGGTCATTGCCCGAACTGATTTCAATATTATACAATGTCAATGACTGGTAACCCAAATAACTGGCAGTAATGGAATAA
>CAYXHX010000309.1:743-3494 GCA_964464835.1 uncultured Chitinophagaceae bacterium
TTGAAATTCCCTGAGCTATCAGTAACAGATCCAATAGAGGTGCCGCCAACCGTTATGGTTACACCTGCGAGGTTTTCAGAAGTATTCTTATCGGTTACACTGCCAATAATGTTTCCGCTTCTTTGTGCAAATAGTGTTGTTGCTGATAGGAATAAACATATTGCTAAAAAAACAACTTGTTTCAATCTCATTTTCATTTCCTGCTTTTATTGAAATGCAAAAAACGATTCGTTTTCAGCAATTAAAAAAAATGATATACTAACAGTCTGTTTTTTGCCATAGAACAGCGGTTTTGAAGGACAAAAGCTAAAACAGAATTTCATAGAATTATTCCTGGTATTCATCGTGAAAAATTATAAGTTCATAGAGGAACAGATACATTATAACCTATTTATCAGAACTTAGCATTTATGAATGCCGAAGCATCACGCAATAGTTACTTTACCTTTTTTATTGGCGCATTGTCATTGGCCATTTTATTATTCCTGCTGATCCCGTTATCTTATGGGGTGAATCTTCCCTATACTTACTGGATAAATCAGTCTATATTTTTTATATTGCTAATAGGGCTGGTTATTATTAACAGCAAATATTTGGCTCCAAAGTTTTTGTTCCGGAAAAAGTATGTTACCTATTATACCATATTATTGATATCCTGTTTTTTAATTATCCTGTTGCTTATACAAACTGAATCATGGTTGGGTGTATCGAAGGTTATGGAACAATCAACTACGGGCAAAGGCATTCAATCAAAAGAGGGATCTAAACTTCTTTCCATTGCCTTCTACATATTTTTAGTAGAAATATTAGTACTGGGATTTAATATTTCGTGGATAATCGTTCAAAAGTGGAAGGAAGGAGAAACCTTGCGATTGAAAATAGAAAAAGAAAATGCAGATTTCGAATTGTCTTTTTTGAAATCACAAATTAATCCGCACTTTTTTTTCAATAGCCTGAATACCGTAAATGCACTCACTTATACGGATATTAATCAATCCAGAAATGCGCTTAAAATATTGGGGAATATTATGAGATATGTGTTGTACAAAACAACAAATGAAAAAGTACCTATACAGGAAGAAATAACGTTCATTAAAGATTACCTGCGGCTGATGGAATTGCGTTCATCTTCCAAAGTTTCAATAGAATTTTTAACCAATATAAAATCGCATAATCAAGCGATAGCGCCGATGCTCTTTCTGCCACTTATTGAAAATTGTTTTAAACATGGGGTAAGTAGCCAGTCTGAAAGCCCTGTTTTTATTAGCTTGGAAGTGAATGAAAACAACCTCATCTTTATCACAAGAAATAAAAACTTCGTTAAAACCTCTGCAGTTTTAAGCAGACAAGAAAATGATGGAATAGGGTTGAAAAACACAAAGCGCAGATTAGAATTGATTTATCCAGATGAATATTCTTTTTTTGTAAATAAGAATGATGAATTTGAAGTGATGTTAAAAATAGTATTAAAATGAACATAAAATGTTTGGCCGTAGATGATGAACCACTGGCATTAGAGATGGTGTGCAACTTTATACGCCAAACACCTTCTCTTGAGTTAGCAGCACAGTTCGACAATGGAATAGACGCCTTACATTTCCTTGAATCAAATACCGTCCAATTGATTTTTCTGGATATTCAAATGGCAGACCTCACAGGCATGCAACTGGCCCGCATTTTATCTTCAAATAACCATCCGGTAAAACCATTTATAATTTTCACAACCGCCTATAGCGAATTTGCCCTGGAAGGCTATAAGGTAGATGCGGTAGATTATATTTTAAAGCCATTTGATTATGAAGATTTTTTAAAAGCTGTGAGCCGGGTAAAGAATCGCATAAGGGAACAGCCGGAAAAAAATACCACATTATCAACACCTTCACAGCCTTATATTTTTTTAAAAGTAGGTTCACAGTCTGTGAAGGTAGATACATCAGACATACTGTATGTGGAAAGTTTTAAAGATTATATCAAAATACATTTGCAAAGCAGGCCAACCCCTCTGTTATCCCTGATGAGTTTAAAGGCAATGGAAGATAAACTGGCAGGCAATGAATTTATAAGAATACATCGCTCTTATATTGTATCCATTGCCCGTATAGATTCGCTCTTAAAAACACAGGTAAAGGTGGCGGGGGAAATTATTCCTGTAGGGGCGAAGTATAAAGAAGCTTATGAGCAGTTTATGAATGCATGGCTGAAATAACAAAAAGATAAAAGAGATATGGAATGGAATTATGACCAGACCTATATCCCTGACAAAAATTTTCGGAAAGCCAGGCATGTTCCTTAAGCAGTACAGAATCCATTAAAAAGCGTCAGTAAAACAACAAGCTGGATAAGGTTAATACCCGATGAACTTCAAAATGGCTGGAAAGATTAGCAATCATTAACGGAGAAATTATTAATTGAATAATGAAACACCTGAGTTAACATTTTGATGAATTTGGTGTGGCACGTTTCCATTCCACCTCAAAAGGTATTGGATGAAAATTGAGAAAACATTTAAAACCCCTATGATATTTTTATTGAATTTTCTTACTTTCATCAATGATTGAAAGAATAAACTTATGTCACTGCTCCTCTTCATCGAAATTATCTATGTCTTAGTAGTATTGGCAGTAATTGTCAAGATTATTCTGGATACGGATGATTCAGTAAAAGCGGCAGCTTACATACTTTTAGTGGCAGTGCTGCCGGTCATAGGAATTGCTGTATATTTTATAAATAAAAAACCCTATCGAGAACTTC
>CAYXHX010000310.1:0-517 GCA_964464835.1 uncultured Chitinophagaceae bacterium
AGGCTGCAAAATGGTGTTTGGAAAAAAATATCAACCTGGAGCAAGCGCTGCAATGGAGTGATACCGCCACTTCACCAATATTTGGCGGCGACAGGGATCTTTCTGCATGGAGTACCAAAGCTCAAATTCTTTCTAAACTCGGCCGCACAACTGAGGCAGATGCAATTATGAAAAATGCATTGCCTTTTGCCAATGAATTTCAATTACATCAATACGGTATAGAACTTTTAAAGGCAAAAAAATTGAAAGAAGCAATGGAAATTTTTAAAACAAATTATACTGCACATCCTAATAGTTTTGCTGCTAATATGGGAATGGCAAGAATCCATTCAGCTATGGGAAATTATGAAGATGCAATGAAATATGTGAATGATGCTTTGAAAATTGCACCAAATGATAATTCTAAAAAATCACTCGAGGGCATGATTGAAAAACTTAAAAACAAAAAGGATATAAATTGATAAAATTATTTAGATAGCCGGGGAACCGCCACAACCAAATAGCCTGCGGGCAATTT
>CAYXHX010000310.1:527-3486 GCA_964464835.1 uncultured Chitinophagaceae bacterium
CATAACCGGAGTTTCCCCGTTCTTTAAAAATAAATTGTTGATTGCCTGCAATGATTTTCCCTTTTGAAGAAGTAGTGTAAATACTTACCTGGTAGGTATTTCCTTTTTTTGAAAATACAAGGCTTGCTTGTGCATCCGCAAATCCGGGTGATTGTACAAAATCAATATTGCATTTTTTTAAATCTTTGGTTACCTGTTTTACAATGGCATCATTCACGCCAGAAACGGATAAATAGATTTTTGCTTTAATTCCTGAGAATGGGATTAGTTGCGGGTATTCATTGAATAATTGAGAACGTGCGCCATCCGCTTTACTGTCTTCATCTAATTTGTCATACGCAATACATAAGTTTTCATACAACCTTCCAATAAATAATTTTTCATTGGCAGTATCCAGTAAAACTGTGTTTTCCATATTTTCCAATAATGAAACGGCCTTATGTTCTTTTCCTTTTTGCAAAGTGAAAGATGCAATGAATAAATCAAAATACCGTTGTATTTCTTTTCTTGGATCTGATTTTTTATAACCTTCATACTTATCAATAAAATAATCCGGGCTAAAATCCTTTAACATATACCATGCTTCATCAAAGGAGGTAGTGGATTCTGCACAGAACAGGTCATAAATCAAGCGGTCACGATCAGGGTTAAAAATCATTTCATTTACTACCACATACTCTGCTAAAAATTTCTGCAACTTTAGTGAAGCTATTTCGTACAAAGTTGTTGGGGAATACCACCAATTGGTATGCAGGAATTTTTGTAAAGCAATTTGTTTATCTACCAGTTGTACTTTCAATAGGTGAATTGTAAAATCATATTGGTTTTGTGTGAGTGTAGTACCTATATGCAACTCTTTAAAATTGGCAGCTTTATCTAAGTATAGGGCACAACTATCTAATTGCCCATCATACAAATAACTTCTTGCAAGCGCAATGGAATACCAGCCAAAACCAGGCAAAGAGGCATTTTCAGATATTGACTTTCTCCCCATTTGTATGGCATCTTTTGTTCTTCCTGCATACACATACAGTTCAGGAATATAATAATATGCTTCACGCAACATACCATTCATAAAGCTCAAATCTTCATCTCGTGCAAAGTATTCTCTTGCATTTTCAAAATGCCCAATCTCTCCCTGCATGCCTCCGTAATTATTCCAGGATACTGCATTGCCATTGATTAATTGCTGGTAATAATATTCGCTGCTGTCATAATTTTTATTGTAACAATGCAGCAAAGCGAGGTAATGACAAATTGCTAAATACTCAGGCACACTTTGCCCGGGGCCAAAGATGGCATCATCTTCCTCTTTGTATTTTCTAATAAATTCTATTCCACGATAACACCATTCAAATGCCATCTCTTCATTTTCATGTACAGAATTTTTTAAAAAGGAATATTTTTCTGAAGTAAAAAAACGATTCCGGTGATACGTCCATGCGCGATGATAGAACATGCCAAAACCATAATCTTTTTTAAAACCATACGCTGAAATTTTTTGAATCAATAACATCACTGAATCCGGCATTTCAAGGTTGTCATAACTTTCTATCAATGCGTCATATATTTGATACAAATCCTGGTAACGCGATATATTATTGATCAGATTCGCCGGTGTATTGTATAATTCATAAAAAGTTTTTCCAAAATCTTTATCAATCAGTTCAAAAGCTTTTCTCAAAGGCACAAGTGCATTTTTATATCCAAGGTAATCTGCACTTCGATCAAATTTGTAAATGCCCTCATACATCCATCCAACATAATAGGTACTGTCGAGCCTCAGGAATTCACGGCTCCTTGGCAATGCATCTTTATCTGTAGGTAAAACATCCATTCTCTTGGCATCTATTTCGTACCGTGCAGCTGATTGTTGTTGCGCTTGAACATTGTTGAATAGAAATATACTCAATACAATGCAAAAACATTTAAACGAAATATTTAATAAAAATGAATGTTTCATTTAATTATGGTTGTGCCACTTGTATGGATAATTTACTGAGCCTGTTCAATTCTGCATCGAGTATTGCATTCAGTGATTTTTCCCTGGCATCTTTTGTCCTGAAAATAAGGCGATGCTGTAATACAGGCTGTGCAAGGGTTTTAAGATCATTCTCTGTAACATAGTTCCTGCCTTTCACTAAAGCAAAAGCTTTTAAACATTTCAAAAAAGCTATACCGCTTCTTGTGGATGCTGGTAATAAAATGTCAACCTGCAATCTGGTTGCCCAAACAATATTACGTACAGCTGTAATTATTTCTTCATGTATAAAAACAGATTCTGCCTGGTTTTGCAAAAATAAAATATCATCCATTCCCAAAACTTGCTGCACATTATCAAGGTGATGCTGAATTTGCAAATAATTTTTATAAATGGATAATTCTGTTTCTTCATCTGCATAGCCAAAATGTATTTTCATAAAAAAACGATCGAGTTGCGCAGCAGGCAAAGGATAAGTGCCTTCCATTTCAATAGGGTTTTGAGTAGCAATGGTGAAAAATAAATTCTCCAGTTTATAGGTTGTTTCACCCATCGTGATCTGGTTTTCAGCCATGCACTCTAATAATGCTGATTGCACTTTTGGTGATGCACGGTTAATTTCATCCGCCAATAAAACATTGCAAAACAGAGGGCCTTTTTTAAAAATGAATTCTTTTTTATCATCATCAAAAATATTTGTTCCCAATAAATCCATGGGCAGTAAATCAGGCGTGAATTGAACACGTTTAAAAATGGCTGAACTTTGATGGCCATTGCCAGATATGCTACTGGCAAGGGTTTTTGCCATTGCGGTTTTTCCTGTTCCGGGATTGTCTTCCATTAAAATATGGCCTTTTGCCAGTAAGGCAGTTATGACAAATTCTGCTTGTTCTCTTTTTCCTTTTATTACGGTACCGATATTATCTGCGAGTGCCCGAATGTTTATTAATGCCTGTTGCATTTGCGATTCATGATCCA
>CAYXHX010000311.1:0-3467 GCA_964464835.1 uncultured Chitinophagaceae bacterium
AAGAATTTAAAAATTTAATTCTTGAAATTGTTAATGAACAACATCTTGGGAAAAAATTGGGATCTGCTGCTAGAAAAAAAGTAGTGGAACTATATTCTCTTGAAAAGCAAACGACTGTTTTTGAGAATGTTTACAAGGAGCTCCAAGATGAAAAATAGTTAGGGAATAAAATGAGAAAAAAGAAATTGAAGATTGGTTTAATTGTGCCGCAATTTCCCACTTATACAGAAACTTTTTTTGTAAGCCAGGTTGCAGGTTTGTGTAATGCGGGACATCAGGTGATTGTTTTTTGTCATACAAAGCAACCGGAGGAAATATTGATTCAAAACTTTGGACTTGATAAATTCGATAACCTTCAGATTGTCAATTTTAATTTTTATACAATTCCATTCAATTTTTTTAAAAACCTTTTTACTTCTCACATATATGAAACATTCCGGAGTTATAGGACATTTCGCAGTACAGTTTACAGGCTTCTTTGCATTTCTCAAATGAACAAATATGAATGCGATATTTATCATTTCGGTTATTCCGGGGTTGCCATACCTTACCTGGATTTTTTTGAAAAAATTTCCGGAAAAAAAATAGTGAGCTGTAAAGGAACAGCCGAAAACGTTTTAAGTATTACTGAAATCAGCAGGAAGGAAAAGTTAAAGATACTTTTTCAAAAAGTGGATTCAATAATATGTGTGTCCAATGCACTTGCTTCTAAAATTATTCAATTTGGTGCAATTAAAGAGAAAATATTTATAAACCAACCCGCAATAAATGTTCATTTTTTTGAGACAAGTAAAATTAGTAGGGAGGCACATGAATCCATCAAAATATTATCAGTGGGAAGAATGGTTTTTCAAAAAGGGTATATGTTGGGCTTATTGGCAATTTCTGAACTTTATAAAAAATTTAAAAACTTTACATGGACAATTGCTGGAGATGGCCCGGGTATGGAAGAATTACTTTTTACAATTAACTTACTCAACTTAAATGAGAATATTTTCATTGTTGGCAGAAAAAATTTGAACGAGATCAAAAATTTGTATGAAGCAGCAGATATTTTTTTTCTTCCGAGTGTGAGTGAAGGCATAGCCAATGTAGCGCTCGAAGCTATGGCAATGGAATTGCCTGTTGTTTCATCAGATTGTGGAGGTATGCGTGAAGTGATTACGCATAATACAGATGGCATGCTCTGCAAAAATTATTGTATAGAATCTTTCTCAGCATCTTTATTGGAACTCTGTAAAAATGCAGAGAAAAGAAAACGCCTCGGAAAAATGGCCAGGAAAAGGATCGTGGAAGCATTTGCGATACAACGTTTTAATGAAAGATATGAAAAGGTCTATTTAACATCGTTACATGCCTAACCGGAATTTCAAAATAATTTCAATATAGAATATTTGCAATAATTAGTTGAATGCAGCATAATGAAATTGTATGATTTTAAAAATAAATAAGTGGACAGCTCATCATAATCAGATATTGTATAGTTTACAATATTATGCCGACTTAAATAAAATCAATTTTCAAATAGAATATGATGCCCATTTGCCAAATCCCGGAATGCTTTTCAAAGTAAATAATAAAACCTGCTTTTTAGATTATTCAGATGAAGTAAAGTTTTTAAGCGATCCAATTCAATATGATTACTATTTTAAAAGATCATTACTTCCGGATTTAATCACTGATAAGATTCATCCATTAAATTTTCAAGTTAATATTTCTTATAGGCCTTTAAAGTTAATCTTCAAAATGCCAATTCAAATTTTTAAAAGCAAAAAGTCAATAATTGAATTTGCCAGGGCCATAGATTATTTTGGGTTAATAACAAACGATTCTCACCCATCAAAGGATTTAAAAAAATTTTCAAACCTTTCTTTTAAAAACCAAACTGGCCGAATAATTTTTATGACCCGTTTATGGGATCCTGCTAGAAGTAAAGAACCGGAAGAAAAAGAAAGAAGGATAAAGCAAAATTTTTTTAGGATAAATGCTTGCCGAATCATTTCAAAAAATTTCCCCAATTCAATAACTGGTATTTTTCCAGATACTTTTGCAAAAGAGGTTGCTGGTGATGTTTTATTAGATTTAAAACTTACAACTAAAAAAAATTATTTATTTGAACTGCAAAGAGCGGATATTGGCATTGCTGATGATGGCTTGAAAGATACGCCAGGATGGAAGATTGGTGAATACATATTTATGAAAAAAGCAATTATATCAACACCCATACAAACAGTTGTTGAAGAATTTGATGATGGGAAAAATTATATCAGTACAGATGACCGTACCAATTACAAATGTTTGCCCGATCTGATAAGTGACCTGGTAAAAAATAAAAAATATATTGAATTAAAACGAAACAATGAAGCATGGTTTAATAAATATATGAGACCGGATAAATATATTGATAATATTATTAACTTAACCTCAAATCAATTTAGTATAGATTCATGAAATATACTAAATGCAAGTTTTGTTTTGGTAGGATAATTCCATTTAATTCAAAATTTGAATTGGTAAAATGCAATTCATGTAGACTTATTTTTTATGAATATATGATGGAATCATCTGATGTAAAAAAACTGTATCATAAACTATATAATGAGCAAGTGGATTATGCTCATTTTAAAATTCAGGCTTTACAATTAAAAAATGGAAAACAACCAAGGCTGGGTTTTGATAAAAAAGCCATTTTAAGAAGGCTTTTAAAAATGAATGTTTCAAAAATTGTTGAAATTGGCGCTGGAGTTGGTATTGTTGGTTTTTATCTCAATCATGAGAACAAACATTATAGTGGTATTGAATTGGATAGTGTAGCCGCCAAATTGGCAAATGACGCAGGTGTTCCTGTTGTGAATGGTTCATTTGAGGAACTGAGAAAATTTCAAAATGTTGATGCGGTGCTTGCATTTGAAGTCTTGGAACATATTGATAAACTTCAACTTTGCTTACAAAATGTTCACGAAAGTCTTGTTCTTGGTGGTTTATTAGGCTTTACTGTTCCTAACTTTAATAGAATTTATAACCTCACGCAAGTAAAACGACTAACAAGCTTAGGGCAGGTTGCACCCCCTGTGCATATTAATTTTTTCACAGTAGATTCTTTGAAGAGGATATTAGCTTTGATGGGATTTGAGGTGCAATTTTTAAAAGTACGTTCATTTCCATCATTGCAATGGAAAAGAAAAGCTACTTATAAAAAATTATGGAATGCAATAAACGGAAATTCACGTCCCGCTTTATCAACCTTTGTGTTGCACCACATAGCGACTTTGTTGCGGTATTTTTTATGGTTTTCGATGCCGCGCGTGATTCTGCGACCGCTGAAATCAACTAATTGTGAGGCGCGCTCCCAGTTGATGTTTGATTCTTCAGCTAAAAAAGCGATTTCGTTGTAGTTATTTGAAAGGATGCTTAGCATTGTGATGCTCCTGAAGTCGTTAAACCGACAACCGAGCTGTCAAACTCAT
>CAYXHX010000312.1:0-1134 GCA_964464835.1 uncultured Chitinophagaceae bacterium
CCGCCAACATTGGATTTGTATTCAGCTACGCCATCTGCATTTAATGCAACCGGAGCGCCATCAATTGTTACAGAAGGCTGGGCTGCTTTACTGAAAGCGCCAACGCCGGCTGTAATTTGCAATTCCTGGCCGGGCATCAGGTATAAAGAGTTTGTACCCGCGAATGCCTGGAATTCATCATATACCAATTGCACTTCACCTACTTTTCGGTGCAGAAAATCTACCACCATGGCTTCGCTATTTTTCACATCATTCTGAAATTTGCTAAGAATGGTGATGGCAGCAATAGCAGGAGTCATATTAAAATAGGCAGCGCCCCAGTCTTTTTTACTCGATTGGTTATAACTTTTGGGAATAGTTAGATTAATCGGTAAATCCTTAGCAAACTCTTTATTTACAGAAGAATCTACACCCAATACATTTTGCTTGTATTCCGTTAATTTTTGTAAA
Source organism: uncultured Chitinophagaceae bacterium (assembly GCA_964464835.1). Lineage (GTDB taxonomy): Bacteria > Bacteroidota > Bacteroidia > Chitinophagales > Chitinophagaceae > JAFDXJ01. Next base: position 451 of record CAYXHX010000312.1, read on the forward strand.
AGTTCTTTTCCTTTGGTCCCGGGATCACTCATGATTCTTGTGGTAGCTTCAAGATCATCATCTTTCATTTTTTCCGGGTTTTCCGGAGTGTATCCCGCGGCTTTCATAATATCCATTTTCAAGCCATCAATATAACTGACCATATTATCAGAATACTTTTTGACTTGCTGTGCTTTGGGTTCCCAAATTTTGGCGCGTTCGGCTGTTTTAGGGTCATTCAATTTTTCCTGGAATGACCTGAAAATATCCGCATTCTTGCTATCAATGGTAGCATTTGCGGTCATTAAACTTTCATTCACCGTTTTAAAAGCATTCAATATTTCTGCAGCTACATTTAGTGCCAGCATTGCTGTGAGCACTAAATACATCATATTGATCATCTTTTGCCGCGGTTCTTTAGGTAGAGCTGACATAAATCAATTTTGGTTTTTAAGTTTTTTGGATTCTTTTAAAATTGATTTATCGTGCGCTTTGCATTGCTGTGATCATATTACCATAAATCTGGTTGAGTTTATTCAGGTTAGTGGCAAGTGAAACTATTTCGGTTTTAGCACGGTGTGCATCATCCGCTGTAGTAACCATCACTTCTGAAGCTTCAGCCAGTTTACCATAAAAAGAATTAAGCGCTTTTAAATGGTTGTTGCTTTCCTGCAACTCTAATTCATAAATGGTATTTAATGAAGA
>CAYXHX010000312.1:1144-2884 GCA_964464835.1 uncultured Chitinophagaceae bacterium
TTAGTAAGAACCTGCACCTGGTTATGAAACAATTTCGCACCATCTGATGCATCATTGAAAGCAACGGCAGAGTTAGCTGCATTGATGTATGCATCTTTTACAGCGCCCATTGCATTAGCTGCTTCCCTGGTCTTTTGCGTGTAATCGCCGGTTGCGGCAACTACATCACTTATTTCACCCATATTTTCCACAGTCGTGCCAAGCTTTTGAAAACCGGCACTCAGTTTTGCTAAGTTAGCAGGCGTGATATCTGCTTCCTGCAACATTTTGTCCATAGCAGTTAAAGCCGGGTTGCCTGCAGGCACTTTCACTGGAGCCGCACTCACCGGGTGGTCTTCCACAGTTGGGAAATATAGATATAATAAACCGTACACGAGGAATACAAGCGCTTCTGTACCAAGGCCTATTTTAAGAAAAAGGTCTGCATATTCGGTATGCAATAATTTTTGTAACGCGCCCCAAATTACTACTGCTGCGGCTACGGAAACAAAAATGTCAACTATTTTGCTGACTTTCGGTGGAATTACAACTGCCATAAGATATTAGGTTTAAAAGTTTGGATGTAAAAGTTTGTTGTTTAGTTGTTGATGAAAAAAAGTTATTGATGGATATGCCATTATTTACGTGTCATTGCCGGTAAATCAATTACTGTTCTGAAACCAATATACGATTTTGCAGTATCCTGGTATTCATATTGCCTTGTACTTGTTTCGAGGAAATACCATACATCTTTCCAACTGCCACCACGTACCACTTTGCGTTTCATCCTTGGCGGATCAGAATCAAGTGCATTCCAGCTTACATCGGGGTTCATATCGTGTTGGAAATTGTAGGAGCCTTCATAGAAATAAGACTTGGTCCATTCGGATACATTTCCGGCCATATTATAAAGGCCAAAATCGTTGGGCCAGTATGCATCAGCTTTTGCTGTATAAAATGCGCCGTCCTCAGGATAGTTTCCGCGTCCGGGTTTGAAATTGGCCAACAAACAACCCTTTTTATTTCTTGTATAATAATTACCCCATGGGAACATGGATTGGGTGCGGCCGCCACGTGCAGCATACTCCCATTCTGCTTCTGTAGGTAAGCGAAAATCACTTTCAGGCGCCATTTTCTTTTTCAATAAATAAGTATTCAAATAACGGGTGCGCCAATTACAAAATGCCATTGCCTGTTTCCAGTTTACTCCCACTACAGGGTACGTTCCAAAAGATGGATGAGCAAAGTAGCGTTTCGTCATTGGTTCATTGTACGAATAGGAAAAATCCCTCATCCAAACCAATGTATCCGGATAAACCTTTTGGTTATACCTATAAATAAAATCTTTTCTTGGCCGTCCTTCATTCTCATATTTCGCTGCTTCTTTAAGATCAAAACCCTGGATATTGTACACAATTTTGTCCGGGTCAATTTCTATTTTCCCATAAATCCGGTTATCGGGGGTAAGCATCAATGCGCTTAATTTCTCCAGAGTAGCTTTATCATTCCATTTGATGGTTCTAGCTTTTACCCAGTCAATTGCTGTATCTGATTCCTGGCCTTGTTTGAAAAAACCTAACTGAACTGCAGCCAGGGAATCTTTTGTCCACCATACAAACTGGCGGTATTGATTATTGGTAATTTCGGTAGCATCCATCCAAAACCCGCTGATGGAAACCTGTTTATTTCTTGCGGTATAGTTATAATTTACGTCTTCATCACTTGGGCCCATGTGAAAAGTTCCCGGTGGGATATATACCA
>CAYXHX010000312.1:2894-3438 GCA_964464835.1 uncultured Chitinophagaceae bacterium
ATACCATTCCCGGAGGTTTGGTCATACTTGCTTTTGTGCTGGGAGCAACGCCATGTAGCTGGCCGTCATCTGGCACAAGTCCTTTTGTTTTTCCTTTTTTAAAGCAACTTGATGCCAAAATGATACAGGCAAATAAAGTTGCAATAGTTAACAGGCGGCTCTTCATTTATATTTACTATTAATATTAAGGGTTGTTTCTGTTGCCAATCAGGTTGTACTGCCTGGCATAGGTTATTATTACCTGGTTATAAAAAAAATCGTTCGAAGGATATAAACGCATCAGTATAAGCGATATTGTATTTACTTTAATATTTTAATAACAAAAATAATTGTTCAGCAGTGCTTACCGGCTTTTCACAAGAATAATTGCGGCACAAATATATCATTGCATTTCTTTTATCAAAAATTTTTTCTTTCAACATAGGGAAATGTTCATTTGGGGATAACGAAGATTGCAATACCCTGCATGGCAAATAATGCTGTACTATTTCCTTTCTTATTGATTCAGTTTTTCCTCCTGTAATCACTATTTCCGGGATTCCTG
>CAYXHX010000313.1:0-3437 GCA_964464835.1 uncultured Chitinophagaceae bacterium
CACAGGCACCTTTTCTACCTTTGACAATTGCGCTAAAAGTTCATCCGTTTGTTCGTGCGTTAATGCTTCGCATACATCATACATACCACCGGGATCTTCTTCCGCCGCATCGTGCTTTTCCAATAAATACCTAATCACTTTAATTAGTGATGCATCCGGTGGCGGAACCATTAAAGCCGTTAATGCGCCATGCTCAAGCCTGTATTTTGGAATGAGTTTATCCATCTGAATTGGATCAATTTTTTTTGCCGCGGGAAAAAATATTTTTTCTTCCATTTTAATATGCCTTAATAAGCCTTCGCGGAATTGATGATAATATTCCAGGTTTATTGTACCGGGTTCTTCACAGGCTTTATTCAACAAAATATCAATCCGGTGATGATCAGTTGTAAAAAAATGATGCAGTGGTTTATTCATTGAGGCTTTTTCATTTACTGGCTTCAAATTTAGCAAATATATTTGTAGGAAAATTTAGGCATCACAATTCATGTGAATCAATGTGGATCTTTGGTGAAAATTCAAGTAATTTGAATAGAAACCATTCAAAAAACATAAAAATATTTATGGCACAGTATAACAAAATGAAAAATCAAATTGTCAAAAGCTATGCTTCCGTTAATGGCCTGGAAATGTATTATGAAATTCATGGAAATGGATATCCACTTGTTTTAATTCATGGTGGTGGTTCTACCCTTGAAACAACTTTTAGCAGAGTAATTCCAATTTTTGCAAAAACATACCAGGTAATTGCTGTTGAGATGCAGGCCCATGGCCACACTGCCGATATTGACAGGCCATTAAGTTTTCAGCAGGATGCAGATGACATTGCAGCCTTATTGTATCATCTCAATATTCCAAAGGCAAATATATTTGGTTTCAGTAATGGGGCAAGTACCACATTACAATTTGCTATCCGGCATCCGGCAATGGCCAATAAAATAATTGTTGCATCCACCTTTTATAAAAGAATTGGCGCACCTTCCTGGTTTTGGGAAATGATGTCAAAGCCAACTTTTGAAGGCATGCCACAACTATATAAAGATGCATTTTTAAAAATCAATCCTGATACCACCGCTTTGTATAAAATGTATGAACGGGATATTGCGCGAATGCAATCTTTTCCGGATATCCCGGATGAACAAATGGCAGCCATACAAGTACCGGTACTTATTCTCCTTGGTGACCAGGATGTTACAACGCCTGAACATGCCCATGAAATGCAGCAACTTTTACCCAATGCATATTTAGCCATTATACCCGGTGGCCATGGTGAATATATTGGAGAAATCACAACACCGCAAAACAGCCATTTAATTATGGCTACAATTTCTATCATCAATATTTTCCTGGACATGCGGGGAAATATTTGAAATAAATTTAAAAAAAATATTTTTAAATTTTATAATAAAAGATAAGCAACTCTTTCTTTTAGTTGAATTAATCAACATAAAGATTGATGAAAATTTATTTTCATCAATGTAATTTATCCATTCTTGTATTTTTCTTATTCATATTCAGATTAAATTTTATTTTCATCACAGAAATGTTTTGTCCAAAAATTAAAAATGAATAACTATGAATTTCCAAAAACTCTTTTCCATTATCAGTTTGTCTATTATTTTCAATGCAGTATGCATACCACAAGTACATGCTCAAAAAAATATGAAACCGGTCATCATCGGCTATGTTGGCGTGTATAACGGGAATATTATTGACCCATTTACAATAGATGCCTCCAGGCTTTCCCATATCAATTATGCTTTTGCAGATATTAAAGAAAACCGTGCATGGCTTCACAATGAAAAAACAGACACCGTGAATTTCAGGAATTTAAATACGCTTAAAAAAATAAACCCGGACCTGAAAATTATGATATCTGTAGGAGGCTGGACGTGGAGTAAGCACTTTTCTGAAGCCGTAAGCACAGAAACATCCACACAGGATTTTGCTCAAAGCGCCGTGGACATTGTAGCCGGCTACGATCTCGATGGTGTGGATATTGATTGGGAATATCCCGGAATGAAAGGTGATGGAAACGGCTTTCGCCCGGAAGACAAACAAGGATATACAAACCTTTTTAAAAACCTGCGCGAACGATTGGATATACTGGGAAAGAAAACCGGGAAAAAATATTTTGTCACAACTGCAATTGGCGGATCTAGAGAATTCTTACAACATACGGAAATGGAAGAAGCGCAGAAATACCTTGACTATATCAACCTAATGAGTTATGATTTTGATGAAACTTATGATAATATGGCAGCACATCATGCCAATTTATATACTCCCGCAAACATGCCCTACTTGTATTCTGCAGATTTGTGTATTGAAAATTTAAAAAAAGTTGGTGTCAACCTCTCTAAAGTAGTGATGGGAATTGGCTTCTACGGGAAAGGTAAAATTGTAAAAAGCAGTGCCAACAATGGTTTGTATCAAATCCCGGAAAGGCCGATGTTTGGTGGTGGCTATACATTTCTGAAAGACAGTTTAGTGAATAAAAAAGGTTTCGTTCGTTATTGGGATAGTACATCTGAAGCGCCCTATTTATTTAATACAGAAAAAAAAATATTTATTACGTATGATGATGAACAATCTGTAAAATTGAAATGTGATTATGTGCAGAAATATCACCTTGCCGGTGTTATGTTTTGGGAATATTTCAGTGATGAAAAATTATATTTACTGAAAATAATGAATGCATGTTTTAAGTATTAAATCATTCAATTTATTTTCCTAACTTAGGCAAAAAAGTGAACTTATTTTGAAAAGATTTATTTCCATCGGTAGTGCAATTTCCCTTACTTTATTCGGCCTTTTGACCATCTTTATGGGAGGTGCTGTACTATTTGATTTATTTGGAATCAGGGCAAAAGAGGGCAATTATGTTTTGTTTGTAGTTTGGGTAAATTGGATTTGTGGGTTCCTGTATCTTTTAACCGCGTATGGTTTTTTTAAACAAAAGAAATGGACTGTAAAACTATTGTTCAATATTTTTTTCCTGTTGGATATCACCTTTGCAGCTTTTATCTTTCATATTTTAAATGGCGGGTTATATGAAACTAAAACAATTTATGCCATGTCGTTTCGCACACTGATAACCCTTGCATTTGCACTGGTTGCATTTTTTACTATTTCCAGGAAAGCTCCTCAATAATTTTTCTTTGGAAAAACATGAATGTTTGCACATGCTTATCTGAACTTACTAAAATCCAAATCAACGCCTCGAATGACTAACGAATTTTTTTTATTCATTTCGGTCGGTGAGACACCGACCGATAGTGAAACGTCACGAATACACGAATGAGTGATGAATGTTTTTTATTCGTGCATTCGTGGCAAATAAAAGCCCAGCAAATGCAAGGCTTTTCATTTCGTTCGGTAAGACACCGACGGTTAGTAAAAACTGAAATAAATTAATATGCTACAACCATTCTTTT
>CAYXHX010000314.1:0-3422 GCA_964464835.1 uncultured Chitinophagaceae bacterium
CAACACTTTCGATAAGAGCATTAGCGCAGGGAAGTTATTTTATTCTTGTTGAACAAAATGGGAAAGTGACGAAGCTGAGAATGGTGAAAGAATAATTGATAATTGATAATTGTTAATGGATAATTGTTTCCGCCGCGGCGGAATGAATGGTTAATTTTTTGAAACCGGGATAGCGCATAATTCCGGTTTCAATTTTATTGGAATATGAAAACGCTTCTCTTAAACTTATTTTGGCGAATGGTTATACCCTTTTTATTTCAGCGCCCAATTGTTGTAAACGAAGATCAATGTTTTGATAGCCACGATCAATTTGATCTATATTTTGAATGATGCTTTTTCCATCGGCGCTTAAAGCAGCAATTAATAAAGCAACACCTGCACGGATATCCGGGCTGCTCATGGTAATGCCTCTTAAATTTTGCGTTCGCCCCAGCCCTATAACCGTTGCCCTGTGCGGGTCACATAGAATAATTTTGGCGCCCATATCTATGAGTTTATCTACAAAAAACAAACGGCTTTCAAACATTTTCTGGTGTATGAGTACACTGCCAACAGCTTGTGTAGCCACTACAAGAATTACACTAAGCAAATCAGGCGTTAATCCCGGCCAGCCTCCATCAAGGAATGAAGCCACCTTATACTTTTCCTGTGCATGTACAAAAATATCATCCCCCCTGAATTCCATTTCTATGCCAAGCAATTGAAATTTTTCAGGAATAATTCCAAGGTGTTCAATACCGGCATTTTTAATGAGTATTTCACTTTGCGTCATTGCTGCAAGTCCAATAAAACTGCCTACTTCAATCATGTCCGGCAACATGGTATGCGATGTACCTTTCAATTTTTCCACACCTTCAATCATCAACAAATTGCTGCCAATACCTTCAATTGTTGCGCCCATCCTGCAAAGCATTTTACATAATTGTTGCAGGTAAGGTTCACAGGCAGCATTGTATAAAGTAGTTTTTCCTTTTGCCAAAACTGCTGCCATTACCAGGTTGGCTGTTCCCGTTAAAGATGGCTCATCGAGTAAAATATATTTTCCTTTCAACTCATCGGCCTGCATCACAAAAATGCCATGCGTTTTATCATATTGAAATGTGGCTCCCATTTTTTCAAAACCGATGATATGTGTATCGAGCCGGCGGCGGCCAATTTTATCACCTCCCGGTTTGGGTATATATGCTTTTTTAAATCGCCCAAGCATGGGGCCTGCCATTAATACCGACCCGCGCAAACGCCCGCTTTTTGCCATAAATTCATCGGAACCAAGCAAACTGATATCCACCTCGTCTGCTTGAAAAATGCATGTGTGCCTGTCTTTACGTGCTACTTTTACGCCAAGGCTTTCAAGCAATTCTATCAACAGGTTTACATCCGTGATGTCGGGGATATTTTTGATTTCTACTTTTTCATCCGTTAATAAAACGGCTGAAATTACCTGGAGCGCTTCATTCTTCGCGCCTTGAGGAATTATTTCGCCACTCAATTTTTTACCGCCTGCTACTTCAAAAGATGCCATACTATTTTTTTCAAAACTAAATGAAAGTATGGACTCGGGCAATTGGAATTTTTTAATGGTGAATGGTGAATTATGAATATCAGGAAGCTATTACTTATTTTTATATTCTTCAAAAATTCATCACTCATCATTATTGTACTTTTCACGTTAGATATATGAGAAAGTAGAATAATTAAATTTTCCTTCTGAACATTTGCAACTTTTCATTCTTCTTATGCCGCTCTGCATCGCGTGTATTTTTCTTCTCCATGTTTTTTTGAAATGCTTCTTCCAGGTTAATCCCGGTTTGATTGGCAAGGCAAATCAATACCCATAATACATCGGCCATTTCATCGGCAAGCATTTTTTTTAAGGAGTCTGCATCTGTAGGTTTTTCATTTTCCCTAAAACTTTGTTCTCCATATATGCGCACCATCAACCTTGCAAGCTCACCCGTTTCTTCCTGCAATATTCCAAGGTTTGTCAACTCATTAAAATAACGCACACCAATGGTATGTATCCATTCATCAACTTGTTTTTGTACTTCCGAAAGCGTCATTTCCTAAATTTTATTTGTTGTGAAATATAAATATTTATTCCCTGTTTTTTGAATCCATTAAAATTGTTACCGGCCCATCATTCAGCAATTGCACCTGCATGTCTGTGCCAAAAATGCCGGCCTGTATGGGTTTCAGCATTTTTGCTCCCAATTCCAGTTTCATTTTTTCATACAATGGAATGGCAATCTCCGGCCTTGCTGCTTTGATATAGGATGGCCGGTTTCCTTTTTTAATGGCTGCATGTAAAGTAAACTGGCTGATCAGTAAAATATTTCCCTGCACTTCCTGCACATTGAGGTTCATCACACCTTTCTCATCATCAAAAATTCGAAGGCTCACAATTTTATTGCATAGCCAATCAATGTCTTCACCTGTGTCTTCATTTTCTATTCCCACAAAAATGAGTAAACCCTTTTCTATTTCTCCAACAATTTTTTTCTCCACTTCTACGGAAGCTTTTTTTACTCTTTGAAGTACAAGCCGCATGACTTTCTTAATTTTATACGATGAAGATAGATATTACAACGGAAATAATTTTTCAAACTGCCCGCAGCGGTGGCAAAGGAGGCCAAAATGTGAATAAAGTAGAAACCATGGTGATTGGAAAATGGGATATTCAAAACTCATCTTTATTTTCAGCAGATCAGAAAACAATTGTATTTTCAAAATTGGAAAATAAAATTACCCGCGATGGTTTTTTATTGGTAAAATCACAGGCTCACAGGACACAGCTTGCCAATAAAGAAACGGTTATTAAAAAAATGAATGATGTAGTTTTTCATGCATTACAAACAAAGAAAGCACGGATTGCCACGAAGCCGGGAAAAGCAGTTACGGAAAAAAGAATAGACAATAAAAAAAGGCAATCTCTTTTGAAGGCCCAACGCAGGCGCATTTCTCCGCGAGATGCATCCTGAAAATTTTTTTAAATTTAATCATTAAAATTAAAAAGAATGACACCACAACTTATAATAGATGCACGCAATGCAGCATTGAGCAATGGCTTAACAGTCAGGCGCATCCTGCCTTTTCGCCAAAGAAGAATGGTCGGCCCATTTATTTTCTTAGATCATGCAGGCCCCGTGAATGCATTGCCAAAAGATCCATCTTCAATGGATGTATTGCCACATCCGCATATTGGTTTGTCCACGGTCACATATTTATTTGGGGGGCAAGTTACACACCGGGATAGCCTGGGTGTACAACAAATTATCCGGCCGGGGGAAGTGAACTGGATGACAGCAGGGCGTGGTATTTCACATTCAGAACGCTTTGAAGACCCGAATGCACTTGCACACGGGAATTTAGAAATGCTTCAAACATGGGTGGCATTGCCTGAAAATGATGAAGACATGATGCCT
>CAYXHX010000315.1:0-3413 GCA_964464835.1 uncultured Chitinophagaceae bacterium
AGAAAAAAACAAATTCTATCATTCCCTTTTTCAGTTGTTCACAATACCTGAAGAAGCAAAGCAATTTTATATGCAATGCAAAGGGCTTGCGGTTTCCACGGTTTTGTTGGATAATGTTGGACTTTACATTGAGAATTTTGATGCGTTACCCTATTCTGAGGAAGAGAATAAAATTTTAATGCGTTTTGGAAATGTATTTCAACAAACCTATACTCGTTTCCTTGATTTACAAAAAGCCGAAGCCCAGGCGAGGGAAGCGCAGATAGAGGCAGCATTGGAAAGAGTGAGAAGCAGAACAATGGCGATGCATAAAAGTGATGAATTACTTCCGACTGCTGATCTCTTATTTGAACAATTAAAACAATTAGGTGCAGAACTGCAGGGAGTAGCTTTTGCTATATGTGATAAGAATAGTGCCATGGTTCAAAAGTGGACGAGTATTGGCAATTTTTCTCATCCATATAATATTGACCCGGGTGAAAAACGAATGTATGATGCCTGGAAAAACCAGTCAGGTTATTATGAAGAAGTTTATGAAGGGGAAAAACAAAAAAAGTATTACGAAGCCTTCATGGAAATTCCTGCGTTCAGGCAGGGGGTTGAAAAATTTATTGATTCCGGTCACCCCATTCCAACATGGCAAAAAAACCATGCGGTTACCTTTAAGCATGGCTATTTACTTTTTATAACCACCAAACCCTTTAATGAGACCCAGGTATTTCTTCGATTTGGAAAAGTATTCGAACAGACCTATACCCGTTTCCTTGATTTGCAGAAAGCAGAAGAGCAGGCAAGGGAAGCCCAGATTGAAACTTCATTGGAAAAAGTACGAAGCCGGACCCTTGCCATGCAGCGATCCGATGAATTGGCAGAAACATCTGCCGTTCTTTTTCAACAACTCATTCTGCTTGGCATTGAACCAAACCGTTTATACATAAGTATTGTGAAAAATGAAAATGGAGATTCAGAATTCTGGATAACAGATGAAGATGGCAGCAAGGTAAGCATGGCCTACGAAGATAATTTGCTCAACAACCCGACATTTAAAAAAATGTTTGTTGGATGGCAACAGCAAATGAAATCGCAGGTAATAGACATGCAAGGCGAAGAACTGCAGGAATATTTTAAATATCTCAACAGCATTCATGTTCCCTCCAAAGGAGGAATGGCTCAACAAAGAAGATTGCAATACATCGCTTATTTCAATAAAGGATTTATTGGGATGGCTTCGCCGGATGAACAACCTGATGATACGTTGCAATTGCTCGAAAGGTTTGCAGGCGTATTCAATCTCACCTTTACCCGTTTCAATGACCTGAAAATAGCAGAGGCACATGCCCTGCAGGCTGAGCAGGATTTGATTGAAATAAAAGCAGCAAGAAAAAAAGCAGAAGAAGCGCTTACGGAATTGCAGTCCACACAAAAGCAGCTCATCCAATCAGAAAAAATGGCAAGCCTCGGAGAACTCACAGCAGGCATAGCGCATGAGATACAGAACCCATTGAATTTTGTAAATAATTTTTCGGAGGTAAACATTGAATTAATTAAGGAATTAAGGAATGAAGTAATTAAGGGCAACTTTGAAGAAGTATCTGAACTTGCAAATGATATAGAATCCAATTCAGAAAAAATAAATCATCATGGCAAACGGGCCGGAGAAATTGTAAAAGGCATGTTGCAACATTCACGAACAAGTTCCGGGCAGAAAGAACCAACAGATATCAATGCATTGTGCGATGAATATTTAAGATTGGCTTATCATGGTTTAAGAGCAAAGGATAAAACATTTAATGCCGAAATGAAAACAGAATTTGATGAAAGCATTGGCAACATCAATATCGTTCCACAGGATATTGGTAGAGTGATTTTAAATTTAATATCGAACGCTTTTTATGCAGTGAATGAAAAGAAAAAATCTGGTATTGTAAATTATGAACCATTGGTTTCCATTCAAACAAAGAAAGTAAATGACAAAATAGAAATTAGCGTAAAAGACAATGGCAACGGCATCCCTGAAAAAATAAAAGATAAAATCTTCCAACCGTTCTTCACCACAAAACCCACCGGGCAGGGAACAGGATTAGGCCTATCTTTAAGCTATGATATAATAAAAGCTCATAACGGGGCATTGAAAGTGGAAACGAAGGAAGGGGAAGGAACTACATTTACAATACTATTCAATACAAAAAGTGTCTAACATGAAATATTTACTTCTTTTCATTTTTCTTTCTACGATTTGTAATAAATCTATTGCACAACAAAATCCGGAACAATTAGTAAGGAATAAGGTAGATTCTATTATTCTGCTATTGTCGAAAGATACGGCTGATAATAAAAAAGTTGACCACATTTTATCCATATATTCTGTATCCATAGATGCTTACCCGGTTTTACTTTTGGAAACCTATCAAAAACTTTACAATCTTGGGCAAGAGAAAAATGATAAAATCCTTGAGTCGGCAGCATGGAGTATGGCAGGTCAAAGTTATCGGTTGGCAGGTAATTATGTAAAGGCACTTGAATGTCATTATAAAGCAGTGGAACTGGCCACGCAATCCGGTAACCAAAGTTTATTGAACTATGCTTATAACCAAATGGCACACATCTATAAAGACCGGCACGAAAATGAAAAAGCGCTGGAACTATATCGTCTTGCAACTACACCTGCCAAAGCAAATGAAATTTCTAATCCAGTCTGGTGGGCATATATGAACATGGGGGCGGTGTTCCTCAACATGGGCCAGCTTGATTCTTCGTTATTTTATTCACTGAATGCAATAGAATTATTGCCAAATGCAAATAAAAAAGAAATTACCAACACGTATATATTATCCAATATTGGAAGTGTTTACAGTTTAAAAGGCGATACCGCAAATGCAAAAAAATATTTGTTTTCTGCTTTGCAAATCGCAGAGTCTTCACAATCGCCACGTTATACTGAAACGGCCAGCATGGCAATAGCAGATCATTATTATAGGTTTCACCAATATGATTCTTGTGTTAAATACGCAAAAAAAGCAATTGCTGCCATTAGCGGAACCATGCTTACAAACCTGGGCATGCAGCCAGCTAAAATGCTGGCTAGTATATACGAAACCCGTGCGCCCGATAGCGCATTACTTTATTGGAAAGTATATATGGCAGCCAATGACAGCCTGAACAGTATAAGAACCAGCCAGCAACTTATGATGATGTCTTTTGAAGAAGATCAGAAGAAAAAAGATTTGGAAACAGCAAAAATAAGTTACCAGAATAGAGTAAGAACGAATTTGATTTTAGCAGGCTTAGCAGTTTTTGTTATCATCGCAATAATTTTATACCGCAATAATTTGCAACGAAAAAGAACAAATAAAGCATTGGAAAAAACATTGACTGATTTAGTAAATATTTTAATGTCTAATAAATCATTGTTG
>CAYXHX010000316.1:0-1093 GCA_964464835.1 uncultured Chitinophagaceae bacterium
AAGCGGGCCGGCATTGATTTTTGATTTGCCTCCTTCTGTATTTTATTTGTTATTGGCAGGCATACTCCTTGAATTTATCATTATTATATTTTTAGCTCGGGCATTTCATTACTTTTCCGGGCTGCAGAAAGAAAAGGTGGTTGCAGCAAAAACGGTAGAGAAAAAGAATAAATTCAGGTGGCTCGAAAAGTTGAATAATACCAAAAGCATTGATCAACTCTCAGAAGAAAAAATTTCCCTTGGCCATGATTATGATGGCATTGGCGAACTGGACAATCCTACACCACCATGGTGGCAATGGGGATTTATCGTGTCGGTTATTTTTTCAGTGATTTATTTATATACGCATTTGGTTTCGCACAGCGCCCCAAACCAATTCCAGGAACTTGCTTTTGCCAACCAGGAAGCTGCTGAAAAACAACAATTATTTTTAGAAACTTCAGCCGGCAAAGTGGATGAGAACACGGTTGTATATTTATCCGATCCAACAGATTTGACAGAGGGTAAATCTCATTGTACTTCTGTTTGTGCTGCATGCCAGGGTGTTGATGGAGGCGGAAGTGTTGGCCCCAATCTTACGGATGATTACTGGCTACATGGCGGAAGTATAAAAGATATTTTTAAAACCATAAAATATGGTGTCCCGGAAAAAGGCATGAAAAGCTGGAAAGACGATTATTCTCCTAAAAAGATTGCCCAGATTGCCAGTTATATTCATTCCATTCACGGAACAAAACCGGCAACGCCTAAAGAACCGCAAGGAAATTTATTTAAAGATACAACAGCTGCGAAAGGGGCAGTGGCTGATTCTTTGGAATCTTCAAAATAAATAAGTAATGAGTACATTGAATGAACCTGATTTAAAATGGATTGAGGATGAGAGTTTTCGTGACCACCTTACTACGGTAACAGAAGATGGCAAAAGAAAATGGATCTTTCCTTTCAAGCCAAAAGGGAAATGGTTCAATAAAAGGACTATTGTTGCTGTTTTTTTCTATGCTATATTTTTTATTACACCTTTTATTTATATACATGGCAGGCCTTTGCTTTTATTTAATTTCCCGGATGGAAAATTTATTTTATTTGGAGTTGC
>CAYXHX010000316.1:1103-3407 GCA_964464835.1 uncultured Chitinophagaceae bacterium
AATGCTTTTGGTCGCATTTTTTGCGGATGGATTTGCCCGCAAACCATATTTATGGAAATGCTTTTTCGTCGCGTGGATTATATTGTGCTCGGCAATGCACAAAAACAAAAATTATTATCGAAGGCGCCCTGGAAAGCAGAGAAAATAAAAAAATATACACTTCGCTATTCCATTTATTTTATACTGTCATTTATCATAGCCAATACTTTTCTATCTTATATTATTGGTATTGAGGAGTTAAAAAAGATTGTTATTGAACCTGTCAGTATGCACTTAGGCGGATTAACGAGTATCCTTGTTTTTACTCTTATATTTTTTAGCGTATATGTATTTTTAAGAGAACAGGTATGTACCAATATTTGTCCCTATGGAAGGCTACAAGGCGTGTTGCTTGATAAAAACAGTGTAGTAGTTGCATACGACTATCAACGAGGTGAACCCAGGGAAAAATTTAAAAAGGGTGACCAGGGTGATGCAGGTGATTGTATTGACTGTCATCAGTGTGTGAATGTATGCCCGACAGGGATAGATATCCGGAATGGCACACAATTAGAATGTATTAATTGCACGGCTTGTATTGATGCATGCAATTTTATTATGGAAAAAATCAACAGGCCCAAAGGGCTTATCAGGTATGATTCTGAAAATAATATTGCAGGAAAAATTCCCTTTACTTTTACCCCTAAATTAAAAGCATATACAACAATTTTGATTGCATTATTTATTGCCATTACTGCATTATTGCTAACACGAAAGAATGTGAATGGCACCTTGATGCGTACTTCAGGTATGTTGTACCAGGAACAGGGTGCAGATAGTATTTCCAATTTATACAATATAAAATTGACTAATAAAACATTGAAGAATGATACTCTTCATGTAAAGCTTGAGAATTTTTCGGGTTCAGTCCGGTTGATTGGAAGCCCGGTTATTGAAATAAAACCGGAGCAACAAGTAGCGGCCACATTCTTTATAGTACTTCCGAAATCAGAGATCAGGGAACGTAAACAAAAAATTCAAATTGGTTTATATA
Source organism: uncultured Chitinophagaceae bacterium (assembly GCA_964464835.1). Lineage (GTDB taxonomy): Bacteria > Bacteroidota > Bacteroidia > Chitinophagales > Chitinophagaceae > JAFDXJ01. Next base: position 2,137 of record CAYXHX010000316.1, read on the forward strand.
ATAAAGGTGGCTTAGTAAACAAGCTCAGTTTTACTTTTATGGGGCCTATCAGCAGGAGCCATCTAAAATAGACGATTCAATTTTTTCAAAAAAACAGGTACATGAAAAAGATCACTAAAATTGAAAGGCCTTATGGGTTTTGGAATTGGGGAACAGGTATTGCTTTGGCAATAATTGCTTCGGCTTCTGCAATGCTTTTTCTTGTATATAAAAGTACACAAGTGACATTTGATATGTCGGAAAAAGATTATTATGCTTCCGAATTACAATTTGACAAAACTTTCATTGCAGAAAAAAATGCCCAGGCGCTTTCACAGCCAGTAAGCATTCAGCAAAATGCTGATTCTGTACTTATTCATTTTCCTTTGGAATGTTCCGGGAAAATACAAGATGGCTCCATATATATGTATCGCCCATCTTCAGAGAAACAAGATATTTCAATTCCTTTCCAGTTGAAAGATTCGCCTGTTGTTTATATTTCAAAAAAACAATTCATCAAAGGCCTGTATGTGATGAAGGCAACATGGGAAATGAATGGAAAACAATATGGCGCGACTCAACAATTTTTTATACAAAAACAATAAGACTTGATATTGCCAGTATTATTTTCTGCTTTGGCATTGGGCTTCCTTGGAAGTTTTCATTGTATTGGCATGTGTGGCCCGCTTGCTCTTTCTTTACCGGTGAATCATTTACATGGAATGAGAAAAATTACCGGTGTATTATTGTATAATACCGGCAGGATATGTATGTATGCATTCCTTGGTTTTCTTTTGGGATGGATTGGAATGGCATTTCAATTTTTTGGTTGGCAACAATTTTTTTCTGTTTCACTTGGTATTATTTTGTTGGTGATTTTTTTCATAAATGTATTGCATCAAAAAATTTTTATCAAAAATTCAATACTGCATACATGGCATAAAAAAATTATTCAACACGTATCACGCATGTACCAAAAGAAAAATTTTTCGGGCGTTTTTTTTATTGGATTATTAAATGGGTTATTGCCATGTGGCTTAGTATATATGGCTATTGCAGGTGCATTGGCTACTGCACATATATTATACAGCAGTTTATTTATGGCATCTTTTGGTGCCGGCACTTTACCGGCAATGATGGCAGTTTCTTTGGCCGGTGGCATGATGCCGGTAAGCTTCAGGATGAGTATAAAAAAAATATCTCCTTATATTATTGGCATCATGGGAATCATCCTCATTTTGCGTGGATTAAATCTCGGCATTCCTTTTTTAAGCCCGCAGCTGCCACTATCA
>CAYXHX010000317.1:0-612 GCA_964464835.1 uncultured Chitinophagaceae bacterium
GGGATTGGCCTTTCTCGCCAATGCCGGTATTTTCACTAGCGAAATTTTGAATAGTGATCTAATCTCAGATGGAAATGCATTAAATTTTTTTGATGATATATTTTGGCTTCAATTAAAAAAATATTTTTGAAAAAAGTAAGAAATAAAGAACGCTCATATATATTGAATACCGGATAAAGTTGTGCAATATGTATTTACTTTTTATCTGTATTGTTTTTATTTTTTACTTTTGAATCCTAAAATTAAATTATGAGTAAGATCACTGCTGCGATTACTGCCGTTGGCGGATATGTTCCCGACTATGTATTGACAAATGCCGAACTGGAAAAATTGGTAGATACCAATGATGAATGGATCCGTACCCGTACAGGCATTGTAGAAAGGCGTATCTTAAAAGGCCCGGGAACAGCAACGAGTGATCTTGCAGTGCCGGCAGTGATGGAGTTGATCCAAAAAAGAAACCTTGACCCGGAAGAAATTGAATGTATTATTTGTGCCACTGTAACACCAGATATGGTATTTCCTTCCACATCAAGCATTATTGCTTATAAAGTGGGCGCTACGAAAGCATTTGGCTATGACCTGAATGCAGCTTGCAGTGGGTTTTTAAAT
>CAYXHX010000317.1:622-3396 GCA_964464835.1 uncultured Chitinophagaceae bacterium
TTTGGTAACCGGCGCTGCTTTTATTGAAAGTGGGCGGTATAAAAAAGTGTTGGTAGTAGGGGCTGATAAAATGAGTTCAATTGTTGATTATACAGACAGGAATACATGTGTATTATTTGGCGATGCAGGAGCTGCAGTTTTACTGGAGCCAAACCTTGAAGGCTTTGGCGTAAGAGATTCTATTTTAAAATCGGATGGCAGTGGCCGCGATTACCTGCACATGAAAGCAGGTGGTTCATTAAGGCCGCCAAGTATAGAAACCGTTACGGCAAAAGAACATTTCACCTACCAGGAAGGAAGGACTGTTTTTAAATTTGCAGTGGTAGGAATGGCAGATATCAGTGCAGAAATAATGGAGAAAAATAATTTAACCGGGGAAGATGTTGCATGGCTGGTGCCACACCAGGCCAATATGCGCATCATTGATGCTACGGCCAACAGGATGGGCGTAACCAAAGAAAAGGTAATGATCAATATCCATAAATATGGAAACACCACGGATGCCACTATTCCCCTTTGCTTATGGGAATGGGAAAAGCGTTTGAAAAAAGGCGATAACTTAATATTGGCTGCATTCGGTGGCGGGTTTACCTGGGGTGCAGCATGGGTGAAGTGGGCGTATTGATAGGGTTTTGGAAAACCTATTTCAGATTACAATTTTTACTTTACTAAATTTCTTTAAAGAGCGGTTGATATCTGCTCTTTTTTTTCGGCATTATTAAATTTTTAAATTCTGTAAGAAAAAAATTGAATCAGTTGTAAATTAAAACCAATATTTGGAATGCAATTTGCCTTTGAACTATCATTGACTAATTTTAAAAAAACTGTTTATTATATTTCAAATTTATACTCATGAAAAAAATCTCTTTATTTCTAATTTCATCTTCTTTGCTGTTTTCACTTTTTAGTTGTAAAAGTTCTCAAATGCCTGAAGTATCAAACACTAACTTTCCATCGGATGATTTATTTGCACATCAATGGTACCTTACAGAATTGAATAATGAACCGGTGACGCGTGGGATTATTAAAACACCTTTTATTGTTTTTACGAACGGTGAAGCAATTCGTTTTTCAGGAAATGCCGGGTGTAACAATATTTTCGGCTCGGCTGAATTGATGAGTGGAAATGGTATAAAAATATCTCCTGTAGGCGCTACAAAAATGGCATGCCCAAATGATTTGTATGAAACCAAATTTATCGCCATGCTTTCCGGCATTACAAATTGGCGTATAGAAAATGCATCCCTTATTTTATGGAATGGAAAAAATATTGTTGCGCGCTTTGAAGGCGAACCACTTGAAGGAAGTAATTTGAAATTACCTGTTGAAATGATTGGCAATTGGGACCTCGTTTATATTTCCGGGAAAAAAATCGCTTTCAAAGGTTTGTTCCCGGATAAAATTCCCATGATGGTTTTTTCTGCTGAAAAAATGAATGAAGTGAATGGGAATACCGGTTGCAATTCATTTATGAGTAAATTCCTCTTGTTTCCCAACGATGGAATTAGTATTGCGCAGCCACTTGCCATGACATTGATGGCTTGCCAGGGCGAAGGTGAAAATACTTTTCTTCAAACATTGAAACTGGTAAATAAATATGAAGTTTCAAATGATAAACTAACACTGTTGAATAACGATATTCCCGAGATGATTTTTGAAAAAAGTAAATCATAAAGATTTATTTTTATACATACCGGAAGCCATTTGCCCGGTGAAAAGAAATAAAATGAATGAATATGGATTTGGCGTAAAAGCAATCTATATTTGTTGCAACAATTTTTTTTCAACAAGTTTTTATGTATAAAAAATCATGGCTCATTGCAGTTGTTTGTTTTGTTTTTATTTTCAATTCAATTGTTGCACAGGATTTAAAACCTGGTTTTAATAAAGCAGAATATATACAATTGCTTGAAGTATCAAGCCGGTATTCGGATAGTATTTATTTAAAAGGCATTCCTGCTCCCGAAACGTATAAGCGTATTTATCTTTCTCCGGAAATGGGCCTTGATAACCGATGGAGTTTGTGGATGGAAAATGCGCAGACAGCAGTAATTTGCCTGCGTGGAACAACTCAAAAAAGTGAAAGTTGGCTGGCCAATTTTTATGCAGCGATGGTACCTGCAAAAGGAAGCCTGCATATTTCTGATAGTTTTATTTTCAACTATGACCTTGCACCGGATCCAAAGGCGGCAGTACATACAGGCTGGCTGTTGGGTACTGCATTTTTGGCGAGAGATATTTTGCCCAAAATGGATTCATTGTATAAAAGTGGAACCAGGAATTTTATTATTACCGGCCATAGCCAGGGAGGCGCTATTTCCTTTTTAATGACGGCGTATTTATACAGTTTACAACAGCAGGGAAAATTGCCGGCTGATATTCATTTCAAAACTTATTGCAGCGCAGCGCCCAAACCGGGCAATGTTTATTTTGCCTATCACTATGAAACCCTCACACAAAACGGTTGGTCATACAATATCATCAATTCTGCAGATTGGGTTCCTCAACTGCCATTTTCCGTTCAGACACTTTATGATTTAAATGCGACAAACCCATTTGTAAATTCCAGGCAATTGATAAGGAAACAAGGTTTTCCAAAAAGTTTATTGCTAAGGCATATTTATAACCGGATCAGTAAACCGGCTTTTCATACGCAAAAAAATTATGAAAAATATTTAGGTAAATATGCTACGAAAATGGTGCAGAAATTTATTCCCGGTTTTGAACAACCGGTGTTTTATGGTAGCAGTGATATGCACGAACCGGTTCTACTA
>CAYXHX010000318.1:0-879 GCA_964464835.1 uncultured Chitinophagaceae bacterium
ATAGAGGAATTGAAATTGAGTTCCGCGTGGAGAATAAAGATTTTTATACGTACTTTTAATCGCACCATAGAGGAATTGAAATTCGAGTAATCCTTCTATCGTCGCAAAAAGATGGTTTCTTTTAATCGCACCATAGAGGAATTGAAATCCTGTTGCCGTAATCGGTCTGCCGGAAAATATTTCTTTTAATCGCACCATAGAGGAATTGAAATATAATTGTGCAATGCATAAATATTGATGATTAAGTTTCTTTTAATCGCACCATAGAGGAATTGAAATCAGATTTTAAAAGCTTTACCCGGTTCACTTCATCGGTAACTTTTAATCGCACCATAGAGGAATTGAAATGGAAAATTCCGTTAATGAAGTCGCCATAAAACTTGCCTTTTAATCGCACCATAGAGGAATTGAAATTGCAAAAAATATAACATTAACAGCCGATGAAGCAGCTTTTAATCGCACCATAGAGGAATTGAAATGGTTGTTCAAAATTGGATGAACCGTGGAAAGGTTGAACTTTTAATCGCACCATAGAGGAATTGAAATCAGCAAATAGTAATTGATTTGGAACAGGCATACCGTCTTTTAATCGCACCATAGAGGAATTGAAATGGTCATGCCTTTTGCCTTTTTCTCCTCAAACGCTCCACAAGTTTCCGTATCGTTTCAATTTCAACTCCTGAATCACGGGATAGCTTTTCATAATCGGGTTCATTGCTCGAATTGATGGCTGGCAAAATCATCTCAAGCATTTTATTCATGTTATCCATATCCGCTTGTACTCCAGATGTATTTTTTACAACAAAAAATTCTTCATAAGGGTTTAGGATAATTTTCTTTTGAAGGATTTTCCCTACAGTGTTCAGCATCGAAATGTTT
>CAYXHX010000318.1:889-3390 GCA_964464835.1 uncultured Chitinophagaceae bacterium
AGGAATTTGAAGTGAAGAATGGGTTTCTAATAATCTTAAAAATCCCCGGTCCGTACATGCAGTCAATAATAAAATTTGGGCTTGCTCATCATAATAACATTGTGCAAAATGGGGAAACTCATTCCATCTTTTTAAACCATATTGCCAAATGTGCCCTTCATTTTTAATCGTAAACTTTTCCTTTGATTGTAGGATTAATTCATTTGTTATATCATATGATGACTGGTTTAATACGTATTGATCTTTTCCATTAAAAATCCCGGGCAGCTCACTTCCTGTAAACAACATCATGAAAGGCACAGGGTGCTGCTCTATATGTTTTATAAGATCTGTTTCATTTTCAATTGAAGGAGTTAACGCTGTAGCATAGAAGTAAATATCATCCGGTTCAAAACTTTGATAACCACAAACCGGCCCAAAAGTTTGCCAGCAATGGCCATTAAATGCTATCAGGTTAAACCATAATGATACAGGCTTTTCTTTCAAAATTTTTGTTGTGGCAGGGGAAAAAAGTAAAAAAGTGTCTTCATTAAATACGTCTTCCATTTCATAAAAATCAGTTTCAGGGCTGCTTTGAATAATACTGAAACAAAAACGCCAGGGCGTTTTAGCATGTTGCTCAAGAAATGTACGTTCTTCAGGCATCAAACTTTTTAATGCGCTGTGTTGAAGATATTTTTTAATAAGGCCATCCTTTTTGAAAACCCTGTGAACGATATATTGAGCCCTTATTGAATTGACCCAACTTGTAAGATTGTTCCGGGTAATGTGTTTATATTTTGCCAGTTCCCTGTTTACTTCCTCTTCCAATTTATTTTGCTGTGCTGCATAATACATCAGAAACGCATCAATTACTTTCGCCGATAAAGCCGTATTCTTCCGGCATATTTTCTCTATGTTTTTATAATCAATCATTGTTATTAAAAATAAATTTAAGAAATAAAAGTATATTGAAGTAACCAGGAATTATATGTAATCAAAAAATATCATTCATAAAAAAAACCAACGTATCGTTGGCTTTTATAAAGTGAATAAAAATATTATTATTGATGCGCATCTATAAATTGAACAAATGCATTGCCTGTAGGCAATAAACTCTTCCCGCTATTCAATGCCTTAGTGGTGCCATTATCCGAACTGAGCCAAATCGCATATGGTACACCGGTAGATGCAATCTCCTGCAACATGGATGAAGTAAGCGATGCACTTGTATTGATCTGGCCGCATTCTCCTAAGATTACATCTTTGCCTGTTACAGCTTTTAAAAAGGAAACTGCATGGCCGAGTGCACCCGGCGTTACTGCGCCAATACTTGCAGAAACATTGGCGGTGCCTTTTTCACTCAATGGTTCATACCAATGCAGGTTTACATAATCTATATCAATATTGCGGAGCCCTTGTACCAGTTTCTGCGCCTGCTCCAATTTTTTTCCCATATCCGAATTCATATTGTGGCTTTGTGCAAATTTTAAAACGCGTGCACTCATGGCAGATTTACCAAAACGGCTTGCTTCATCGCGCTGATTCTGACTGATCAAATAATCATAAATCAATAAACTGATTTGTGGATTGGTAATGCCACCATCCGAAACTTTTACGCCCTTGCTATGCGCTACTTCCACTGCTACTTTCAGCATATTCAAATAATCACTGATATCGCCGGAATGAAATTTCAATACCAACTCTTCATTTTCCACCAATAAAACTGCCGGTTTATACTTCGTTAAAATATCATTGAGCCTGGAACGATACGTTTCTAATTCGCTGCCTGTAGGATAGGGCTGTGGTGTTTTTGAGCCGTCTGTATTCCTGATTTTTTTCCAGTACACATTCAGCAAAACTTTGTATCCCGCATTTTGTAAAGCCTCAAGAGATGCATTACTGCCATTCCACGTATCCATAGACAAAGTCATACGGGTAGTTTTTACATGCAATTGTTTTAAAATGTCGAGTTTATCCTGCACGCTGCTGATATCGGCAAACATTACCCCAAACTCTGTGGTGCCGGGCGTGTAAGCAGCATTGGCGTTAGATGATTGGTTTGTATTTGTATCAACAGGAGGATATGTTTGTGTATTTTGTTGTTGTGATAAGCATCCTCCCAAAAGAAAAAGGGAAAGAAAAAAGGGTTTCATTATTGTATTTTTTATGTGAAGAAATACTGCTTTGCGATGCTGAAGATTTTCAATTATCATACCATTATTTTTCAACAGCTTCATTCCAATAACTCAAGCATTCCTGCACCATATTTTTACTACCGATAAAAACCGGGGTGCGTTCATGCAATTTTTTTGGTACAATGTCAAGGATACGCTGTGTGCCATTGCTTGCCATACCACCTGCTACTTCCACGATAAATGCAAATGGATTGCACTCATACATCAGGCGCAATTTTCCGCCGGGTTTTTCTACCGTTCCGGGATACATAAAAATACCGCCCTTAATCAGGGAGCGATGCATATCGGCTACCATGCTGCCAATATATCTTTGTGTATAAGGCC
>CAYXHX010000319.1:0-1124 GCA_964464835.1 uncultured Chitinophagaceae bacterium
TTCGTAATATTTCATTCCTCTTGTATAACTCGTGTAGTAGTGGCTTCCCGGGCCTAGTACAACACTTCCCAAACCTACATCATTATTTCTATAAAAATTACCAAGCCGCCTTCGCCGCAATGACTCCTTAGGGCGCCACGGATGAAAGAAAGGGGCATTGCGGTTTTCATTTATTTATTTTTATTAATGGTTTTTTTTCTACATGAAATTACTATTAAAAAAATAATTGAGCGCCGATTTCCGAAATGCCTCTCCCTTCTTCACTTAAATTCTGAGAAGAATTGCGGCGATGGACATCTATGGCGAAGCCACAAGATTAAGAAGAATATTTTAGCAAAAAAACTTTAAATAATGTAATTTTGAAGAATAAAATAAAAGTATATGTATGCTACAAATGTGCTTATAGTTCATCCAAAAAATGAAGAACAAACGAGTGCTTTAAAGGCTTTTATGCAAGCTCTTAAAATTGAGTTTGAAGTAGAAAAGCCATATAATCCAGCGTTCATAGATAAAATTAAAAAAAGCGAAGAACAGATTAAAAAAGGCAGGGTAACAAGGGTAAAAAAAGAAGACTTAAAAGAATTTTTGGGCTTATAATATGGCTTATCATTTAGACTTTACCGACAAAGCAAAAGAAGATATTGCGGCACATAAAAAAGCTGGCAATAAAGCTATTCTCAACAAATTATTTTTACTTTTAGAAGAACTTATAGAACATCCGATGACAGGAACAGGAAAACCCGAGCAACTTAGATATTCTCTATCGGGTTTGTGGTCCCGTAGAATAAATAAAGAACACAGACTGGTTTACAAAGTAACAGAAACTATTATTTTTATTCTTTCTGTTAAAGGTCATTACGAATAAATAAATTACCGTTTACATCTTTCAGCTCTATGCATCCTTCGTCCCTGCAAAGTCTCCTTTGCATAGCCGCGTGTGTATGAAAAGGACTTTGCGGTTTTCTTTTTTCCTGTTTCCTGCAATTGAATTTTTTTACATGAAAAAAAATCATAGAAAATAATTTGAACCTGTATTTGCAATGCCCGGCATTTTGTGTTTGAATTCCAAAGAAACGGCGAAGCGTAAAATTAGCTGCAATAAAAAACCGGCTTCAATGAGCCGG
>CAYXHX010000319.1:1134-3380 GCA_964464835.1 uncultured Chitinophagaceae bacterium
AATAACCGATGCATTCATTTGAAAAATTATTGTACTACCAGTTTTTCAGTTTTATTTCCTTCATCACTGGTAATCTTGATGATATAAACGCCTCTTGCAAGATTGTTTACAGGAATTGAAATAATATCACCTGCATTGATAAGGGTTTTGGAAATATTATAAACAGTTTTTCCGGTAGCGCTTACCATGCTGATTTGTACATTATTCAACCGGGTGATTGCAACCAGTGTGGCTTTATCTACCACCGGATTTGGCCGGATGCTGAAGAATGTGCTTGCACCATCGAGTGTTACCTTCCTGATATCTGAATAAGTAAAGCGGCCATCATTATCCACTTGTTTTACCCGGTAATAATTATCACCTTGTAGTGCAGCTTTATCTGTATAGGTATAATTCTGTACCTGGTTTGGATTTTCTCCTGCTTTGATATTCGTGATCACTGCGAAGTTTGTTGCATCACTGCTTCTTTCCACTTCAAAATGATTATTGTTCAGTTCATTGGCAGTGGACCATTTCAGCAATACGGTATTCACACTTGATTTCTCGGCAGTGAATGATAACCAGGTTACCGGTAATGAACCTTTAATAGTGAAGTTTTTATTATTAATATCAAAAAAGATATTTCCCACAGAAGCTACTTTAATGCGTGCTGTTGTTACATCAAAATTAGGAACAGAAATATTTTCAGTACCATCATTTGGCGTATTTGCTGCCAATACAATGGGGAAAGTCAATCCGCCATCAATTGATAATAATATATTCACGCTGGAGCAACTAACCGGTTCATCTGTGGTGTTTGCCACATCCCACGTTACTTCCTGCATGGTGCCTGCATCCCAACTAATTCCGGATACATTCGGCGCTGTCACCTGGAAAGGGCCTGAAGTTGCATCAATGGTTACCACCATATCATCACTCATATTGTTTCCTCCGCCAGGATGATTATCCCTTGCAGTAAAACGGAAATTCAAATCGCGTGCTACAGCCGGTAAAGCTTCCCATTTATTGTATAATGTACCTGCTAAAATTGTAGTTAGGTTTGGAAAAACCCTTGTTGGTTCAGCAGAATATAAAATAGATCTGAAAACAGGGCCTTTGGTAGAACCTTGCTGTGGATAGGTATTAGAACCGCCACTTTCATAAATATCTATTTGCTCCCACTCGTAAGACATTACATCAGCAGCATCTGCATCTGTAGCTACACCGGTCAATTGGAAAGGAGTTGATTTTGGAATAACATAATCTGCTCCGGCATTGGCAGTAGGGGTACCATCACCCGTAGGCGTTTTCACTGCACAACCACCTTGTGCTGTCCTGAAATAATTGGTTACCTGAGCAATAGTTACACTATGAAAATAATCATCGCTATGTGGCTGTACATCAGTGCCACCGGTAATACCGGCATAGCCCATGATGGTAGATCCGCTACCTGGTTCTACATTCGCACCTGTACCTTCATTGCTAAAAGTAAATGTATGGTTACCGCCATATTGATGGCCCATTTCATGTGTCCAATAATCTACTACAAACGGGTCGAGTAAATCCGGTTTTGAATACATGGTAAACCCACTTCCTTTACTTCCTGTTTTACATACGCATGCAATACAACCTGCATTGCCATTATCACCGGCTTTATGTACAACGTGGCCGATATCATAATTCGCATTACCGATTGAATCATCACAAATCTGTTGTGTTTTACCATTAAAATTATTGGTAAACGGATCTGTTGCAGGGTTCAGGTAAATGATAGATTCTTCTTTGGCAACGAATTGCATGGTAATGCCGAAATCTCTTTCATAGATACCATTTGCACGGGTAAGGTCAGTTGTAATCTGCGCCAATACTTTGGCAATTCTTTCAGCATCATTTGCTTCTGTGCCATCCAAAAAATATTGAGAAAATTCACCGGTTACACAAAGCGCAAGGCGATAAGTTCTCAGCATTCCATCATCTGCATTGCCGGAATGTTGGGTTTTTTTACCGGCTTCTACGCCAAGGTTAATGCTTGTAGTTTCGCATTTAAATTCTTCGGGGGAGCTTGTATTGGCCCTTGTATAAATGGCATATACACGGCTGCTTTTGTCTACAGCTACAGGGTTCACATAAATGGTACTCCTGTCCGGGGAAAGGATCATTGCATGAAAGCCTTCCTGCGTTACATCAAACCGTATCGTAGATGCAGGCTTATCAATACCGCGGCCTGTATAAGATTTGATATACGGGTATTTTGCAGCAAGTTCCGG
>CAYXHX010000320.1:0-403 GCA_964464835.1 uncultured Chitinophagaceae bacterium
CCGGAAGCATTGTTCACGTAAGATAAATCATGCCTGCGAAAAAAGTTGGTATACGTATTGGCTAATAAAATATTTATTCTACGTATTTATGGAACTTTCAACACAAATTCTTTATCTCTTTGTATTGGCATTACCTGTTGCCTGCATTTCATGGACTGTAACACATGAAGAAGTTTTCAGGGAACCACGTGAATACTGTGAAAAAAAAGCAACAACCTGTAAAAATATTTTTCAAAGAAAATTTTTTTATGTCTTCACCTGTGAATATTGTTTCAGTCATTACATCAGTTTAATTTTTATCAGTCTTACCGGTTACACGCTTATATATAGTGACTGGCGGGGTTTTGTTATTTCCTTTTTTGCATTGGTATGGATTGCCAACTTTTATATGAGCCTATTTGGG
>CAYXHX010000320.1:413-3370 GCA_964464835.1 uncultured Chitinophagaceae bacterium
AATTATTCTTTATTAAAAGAACAAGGTGTAAAGACTGTTGAAGAAGAACGCAAAGAAAAAGCCGAAGCCAATTTGCAGGAAGAGGCTTTGAAGGAAATGCAGGAGGAAAAGAAAATATAAGTAGCCATTGCTTAGAATTCTACAATTCAAGCAAGAATGGTAATTGGTTTTTCAGAATTTAAAACACTGTGCCTGCTCCGGCAATTATTTCGAATGAGCTTTTCGCGGTTAGATCTTTTCTGTTGGTTGAGTATTCGCTCCGAGGAAATGTGTTGTGAACATTGTAAAAGATAAAATTGATGCAATGAGAATTTATTTTCATGCTGTATTTATAAAATCAATCTTTTTACTTCCTCTTTACTTTAAAACTCCATTCAACATTAAAAACCGCAACCACTTCATTTTTTTCATTATAGCCGGTGGAGGTACATCTTATGCTTTGGCTTTCACCAGAAATAATGGCTTGTTCAATTGTTTGATGAATCCTATTCCCATCATCACATTTAAATAAAATTGTGCCGGTTGCTTTTTTTAAAAATTCAGCTTCCAATTTTACAATGAGCATACTTATGGAAGGTTCTTGTTTATAAATAAAACCCATACACAATGCGCCGGTGCTTAATTCAGCAGCCATAGCAAGTACTGCAAAATATAAAGAGTGAAATGGGTTTTGATTCAACCATTTGTATTTTACGGAAACAACGGACTGTTCTGTAGTGATTTCACGGATACGTGTGCCTGTAAAAAAAACAAGCGGGAGCCTGGAAAGCAGAAATAGCCTATATTTCAGCGGGTGAAGAAGCAGTTTTTTATACGCATTAAAAGAAGAATTTTCTACTTCCATTTTATTCATAATTCGTTGGATCAATGGCAGCTCTTGTCCAATTATTTAAAAAGTCCAACACCTTTTCTTCACTATAACCATTTCCCTGTTCGAGGTAAGCAGAATTTTGTATATGCAACAATTTTCCATCACCATTTAAAATGATAAAAACAGGGAATCCAAACCGCTGCGCTAAACCATATTTTTCAAAAACCTGTTTATTATAATTTTCTTTACTATAATTCAAATGATAAATAATATAATCTGCTTTGAGCAAGGAATCTATATGCACATCATTCTTTGTAAATTTATTAAAACGCAAACACCAAATACACCAATTGCCGCCTGCCTGTATGAGTACATGTTTGTTTTGTGCTTTCGCTAAAGCAACTGCATGATCAATTCCTTCCTGTGCATTTTCTGCAGGGTTATAAATATGAACAGTGTCTGACTGTGCATTTGCCTGGTTTTGTAAAAATGAAAATGCAGCGATGAATACGAAAGCCATCAATTTTTTCATAGAAATTTTTTTTTATTGTTTATTGATTTCAACAATACAGGCAACTGCTTTATTTGTACTTGTATTTGTTGTAAAAGAAATATTGCCTGATGATGTACTTACAAAACGCACACCACTGATTGATTCATTTTTAACTGCGCTATTGACTGATTGCGCAAAACCCGCACTACGATTGGCATTCACAGCCTGGTTTAAAGCAAATACATCCAAAGAATCCTTACTTACGATGACAGCCATCAGGTCTTTATTACCAATATCATCCGCCATCATACTCATGCCACGCGGGAATAAGCGATAACCGGTGATACCGCAATAAGGAGAAAATTTTGTCTTCGTTGGATCAGATTTCATTGGGTAAGGAAAAAGTATATAACTGCTTCCATCCGTTTCCATGCCCAACACATATACATAACAAGCCGTATTATTTTTTACTTCCATTTTAAACTGTGTTCCTTTTGCAATGGCTTTTGCCGATTGGAAAACATGATCATTTTTTAATTGGAGCGGGATGTATTGTTTGGTTTTATTATCCACGAGGCCAATTGAACAATCGAGTGTAGTGGTAGCAGCAGCGCCAACTTTCGGCATTGGGTCAAGGCCGTAAGCCTCGCGTACAAAGCGTTTGAAGTCTTTATATAAAATCCATGCAACGCCATTTCTCCCCCATTCCGGCCCCCAACTATTCATGATTTGAAATGCGCCGCCTTCTTTTCTGTCATCATATCCTATCACACAAATTGCATGGCCGCCAAAACCCATCATGGTATAATCATCCGAAGTAGGATGCCACACATCCTGCCCCATCATTGGTTGCATAAAACTTCCACCCACCATCATACCGATTACAACGGGTACATCTTTTGAAAGGTGTTCTTTAATGGCATGCAAATCAATATCATTTACATTATCGCCATTTGTAAGACGCGTAAATCCAAGCATTTTATATTGGGCAGCATCGCGCATTAAATTATTCCCCGGCTGCCTGCTGCAATCATTTTCATCATACGGAAATTCCTGGTATGGCACGGAACCAACTTTTGTCATCATTTCCATTGCACGTATTATATAACTTCCCTGGCAGCCATCGAGGCCAATTTGATTGTATAAAAAAGATGGGCTGAATGCAACCTGGTTGGGGTCTTGCGCCGTTGAAACAGATTGCAATATACTTCTTGCGCCATAAGCGCTGCTCCATGCAACACAACTTCCCTGGCTACCCTGGTTTTGGCGCTGTGGTGCATATTTTAAAAGTGATACCGCTTCTGGTAAATTATTTTTTGCTTCATCCAAACCTTCATAAACAGGCGCTTTATCAAATTGTTTTGGGTCCAAAATTCCGCCCAATGTTAAGCCGTTTGAAGATTGGCTTGATGATCCACCTGAACAACCTCCTTTAAAAAAAATGAAACCACCAATCACTAATGCAATTACCAACATGATGGGGTTACGTATTAAAAGAGGAAGTATTTGAAATAAAATATTTCCTCCTCCCCCACCACGGCCTCCACCACCCGGTGTTGGTTCATTGGAATTATCATACTGATCATCTGGGTCATCCACCATTCGTATTGGCATAGTTTAATTTTTTATACTTGAAGAAAATACTCAACGGAA
>CAYXHX010000321.1:0-3370 GCA_964464835.1 uncultured Chitinophagaceae bacterium
AATGGTATGCATTCCATTCATAACTCATAACTCATAACTCATTCTGCCGCGGCTGCATCATTCTTGTTTCACAAGCCAGCGATAAAAATCATCAAACTCTTCCCGCCAATATTTTTCGCTATGCCGGCCTAAGGGGAAAGTAACTTCAGTTAATGTACAACATTTTTTTTCTTGAATAATTGCATACATTTTCTGCATATCGGTAACCATTGTTTCACTTTCTTTTTTCCCGGCATAAAAATAAAGCCGGAAACTTTTTTGCCAATGTGCATTTTCAACATCCGTAAAAATTTGCGGCGCAATCCAAAAGGAAGGGGAGAATATCCCTGCAGCGCCAAACACATTCGGATATTGAACGATCGCATACAATGAAATGAGCCCGCCCATACTGCTGCCTGCAATGAAAGTATGCTGCGCATCTTTTTGTGTGCGATAATTACTGTCAACAAATGGTTTCAAGGTTTCCGCAATAAACGCAATGTATTGCCGGCCTTCTCCTTTGCCATATTGTGTATTGTCATACGGATTGTATTCATTCAATCGTTTGGCATTATCATTATCAATTCCCACAACAATACATTCTTTATTTAATTGAGTGGACAATGTATCCAAACATTCATCCACGCCCCATTCTTCCCCAAAAGCAGCAGTTTGCCTGTTGAATAAATTCTGCCCGTCTTGCATATACAGCACAGGATAAAATTTATTTTTTGTAAATAAATAGGATGGCGGCAGGTATATCCAAATCCGCCTGTACCTGTTTAATTGAGGCATGTAAAATGCAGTATCTATTATATGCACATTTGCCGAAGCCGTATTAGGAATGGGTTGTGTTGAAAAAAGGTTTTTCCATCCTGCAATTGAAAGTTCAAGCGTGGTATCATTGGTGATATCAACATACCTGTTTTCAATATCCCCGCCTTGTGCATCCGTTTCAACCTTGTTCCAACTGCCCTTTGTAAATTTAAATTCGTAGTGCCCGGCTTGAACATTGTTGAAGATAATCATTTGCTTGCCGCCTTCAAATGGTTTCAATTTGAAAGCCGCATCAGCAGGATGCCAGCCATTAAAATTCCCCGCGATAAATATTTCATCATTTGGGTTTGTTCCATACGCTGAAACAATAATCCTTACCGTATATTGAGCATGGACAAGTGAAGTGGAATAAATAAAAATGAAAAGTGAAAAAAGATATTTCATATATATAAGGTATGCAAATTAATGCAGTTTTATATTAATGTTGGTTTTATATAAATACTTTTTTGAAACGAAAAATTACCGGTGAAAACACCCGCAATAGTACAATATTTGGATTAGAAAATGCCTTCAAAAAAAGGCTGCAAAATTCCTTTGCAATTGCCAATTACAAAAAAAAAGAAACCCACCAACTGTGCTAAACTATATTTTGTTGAATAAAAAGAAAATGGAAGATTGCATTGATAATTTTTACACACACACAAAAAAAATTTAAAAGTTATGAAAAAAAATTTAGTATTCTTTGCGCCAATTGCTTTAATTTTATTGGCAGTTATGCAACAACAAACTCCAAACTCAAATGCAAACTCAAATGCTCATGCAATGCAATCTCCCGCGGGGGGGGGGCGCTAACATGACCGGCGACACCGTTTTATTACCGGGAAAAAATTTAAAAAAGGTAAATACAGCGCCCGGCTACGTTGCTCTTATGCCTACTGTTGATGCCTGTGCTGTTTCACCGGTAAATTGTTCCATAGATATGCGTGGTTATACTTTTCCGCTCAGCAATATTCATAAAAGTGGGAAAGTGTCTTATGCAAAACAAAACGGCACAATCACTAATTTTTATGATGTATCTTACAAGGACGATGAAGTTGATCTTCAAAATGATGATTATTATCCTGATGTAGATGACTTTACTTGTGTTAACCCAAACAGTTGTATCAGCGAGACTACCTCTTTATTTTATTATGCCTATTATCCGACAGGTATTGATTATTCGAATTGCAAACTTCCTGCAATTATTTTATTCCATGCAGGCGGGTTCTCTGATTGCAGCGGGCTGAATTATGAAGATACACTGTGCTATGCCCTGGCAAGAAAAGGTTTTATAGTTTTTAATGTAGAATATCGCCGGGGTAGAATTAAAGATGCCGGTACTATTTATACTTCAGCGCAACAAATGCTGGCAATCTATCGCGCTTTCCAGGATGGAAGAGGCGCTATCAGAAGTATTATAAAAAGGCAGCGGAATATTTTATACAACAATTTTCCTTACCAGATTGACACGATGAATATTTTTGTAGCCGGGCAAAGCGCCGGTGCTACTATTGCCAATAGTTTAGCCTATTACCGTACGCAATCCATGATTGATGCAGTGTTTCCAGTACCTCCCGGAGAAATGGCTATTTCAACTGCACTCGGGTCGATAGATGCAGATTACTATTATGGCGACCCTTATATGGATTACCAAAGCAGCATCAAAGGATTGTGGAGTATGTGGGGCGGGTTTCCCATACCAACAGTTTCTGGAATTTCTGTAAATGAATATAATTTTCTTACTCAAAACGGAGCGGATAGCCTGGTACCCATGATTGGATTTATGGGAAAAAAAGACCCGGTATTCCCAATACAAAAGAAAAATCAATATATTTTTTATCCGCCTACTGCTCATTCGACTTATACAACAGAAACTAGCTGTTTGATTAGTTCACCTTTTAAAGTGTATAATATTCACGATACGGCTTCATTGCGTATGGCATGTACCAATGATATTTATAATATGTTAATTGCGCATGGCTACCCGGCATTGGAATACATTGATAATGGTATGGGCCATGGGTTAATGCATGTATGTAAAACCTGCATTTGCCCAACCGATTTTGGCGTAGCCGGGAATCTTACAACGAACCAGGTAAATGAATACCTGGCAGCGAGGGCAGCTTTTTTCTTTCAATCAATTTTGAATTTCGAGGCAAAAAACCTGGCAGCGCCCAGCTTATTTGTTAGTTGTGAAGATTACAGGCATAGTACCGGCGCCTGTGCCAATGCAGCCGATAACAATAACTGCCCATAGTACCAGGTATCAACTAAAAAATATTAACAAATAAATTTAAACTATTCAATTATGAAATATTTAAAAGCGTTCCTGCTTGTAAGCATCGTTGTGTTTTTTTGCAATCAAAAAATACACGCACAAGCCGGAACCCTTGACCCGACTTTTGGCGAGGGTGGAATTGTAATTTACGATACTTTTACTACAAGTAATGCATCTTTAATACAACCGGATGGGAAAATAGTATTACTTAGTGAAACCTTTGGAGGAACTGTAGTCAACCGCCTGACTTGTCCGCCTTTGGATTTTGATAAAAAATGGGTATTGATATTCAGGTAG
>CAYXHX010000322.1:0-3326 GCA_964464835.1 uncultured Chitinophagaceae bacterium
TGCAATCCATGCACATGAGTACTATATTTTATGCACTTCGTTATTTAAATAAAATTGATTTTGTAAAATCATGATCAGAACATTTCAACACCTACTTCAGCAATGAGAAAAACACTGCCACAAACGAGTATAAGGTCATCTTTATGTGCGTGTGCAATGGCTTCCTGCATTGCAAGTGACACATGAGGAAATGATTTCCCGGTCAATCCTGCTGCAGTAGCTTTTTCAGTGAGTTGCAGCTCCGGCATAGCGCGTGGAATAGACGCTTTGGTAAAATAATATGTTGCATGTTTGGGCAATGCATTCAATATTCCATCCGTGTCTTTATCATTGACCATTCCAAAAATGATGTGGATTTTATTGTAATGTAAATATTCAATTTGCTCTTTCAATGCATTGATGCCATCCGCATTATGGGCTACATCAAGAATGATGTCCGGCGATGAATGAATTTTTTCCCACCTGCCATGTAGGCCTGTGCTTTTTTTAACCTGCGTCAAACCTTTTTTTATTTGTGCTGCAGAAATTGAAAATCCGGAGAGTTGCAATTGATGAATGGTTTCCAACACAGGTAAAATATTTTTTACCTGGTAAATACCCGTAAGGTCCAATGCATATTTTTCATGATCATTTGTTACCGGATCAACGACAATAATTTCCAAAAATTGGTTTTTGTAATGCCAGTCTTCTACATATCTCTTTTTTGAGGAAGGAAACAATGGCGCATTTTTTTGTAAGGCAGCTTGTTCAAATACGGGCATTGTTTCAGCATTCATCTCTCCCACTACTACGGGAATATTTTCTTTGATGATGCCGGCTTTTTCTGTTGCAATTTCCTTCAATGAATTGCCAAGCATATTGGTATGGTCGAAACCGATTTGTGTAATCACAGAAACCAAAGGTGAAATAATGTTTGTACTGTCCAAACGCCCGCCAAGCCCGGTTTCTATTACTGCTATGTCAACATTGTTTTTTGCAAAATAATCAAATGCCATTGCCACAGTGATTTCAAAAAAGGATGGTTGAATAATGTCAATATAGGGTTGTATTTTTTCAATAAATTCAACAACAAAAGTGTCACTGCACATGTTGCCATCTATTCGAATCCTTTCCCGGAAATCTTTTAAATGAGGAGAAGTATATAATCCTGTTTTATAATTTGCTGCCTGCAAAACAGAAGCAATCATATGGCTTACAGATCCTTTGCCATTGGTGCCGGCAATATGGATACATTTTATTTTTTCCTGTGGATTACCGATGGCTTCACAAAGTGCTCTTGTATTGCCCAAATCTTTTTTATATGCAATACTCCCTACCCGACTAAACATAGGTAACCTTGCATACATGTAGTCCAAAGTTTCCAGGTAAGTCATGGACTTTTATCCTTTCGGGTTTTCAAACTTGATAACCACAGTACCGGTTTGCGCTTCAGATCCTTTGGAGAATTTTAAAAGCCTGGCTTTTTTTAATGCTATATCATTGATATCTTTAAAAGGGCTTCCCTGGTTGATTGACACACTGGTAACATTTCCATTGGCATCCACCGAAACATTGACAATCACTTTGCCACCATATTTATAGGTATCTTCAAAACGCGCGCTGCTACTGATTTTACGGCCTGATAGCCCACTGTTGATATTGATACCTGCATTTCCTCTACCGCCATTCCCTGTATAATTATCTGAATTTGGATTGCCATTGGGTTTTCCCTGGTCGCCATTCCCACCGGAAATTCCCTGGTTGCGGACGTTGTTATAACTGTCCGCATTATTTCCACCATTTTCTTTATTTGTTCCGCCACTGTATACGGCTTTTGGTTTGGGTGGCGATGGTGGTGTCTTCACAGGAGTTGCATTTGATTTTTTTGCAGAAGAAGTATTATCGAGGTTTACATTTTTCTTCGCTGAAGGGTTGGGAGATGTTTTAATTGCCGGTGATGACAAATCATTATTTTCAGCAACTTCTTTTTGTGTTTCAGCCATCGAACTTTGAGATGGTGGCGGGTTTGAATTTGTTTCATTTGTCAAAGAAGTTTCTCCGGGAATTTGAGGAGGAATATCTCCAAACCCGGTTTCACTATTTCCAAGATTTACTTCTACACCTTCATTGGCAAGTGGTGGAGGTATTGCAGGGATAGTCCAACTCACTAAAAAAAAGAAAAGAAAGAATGCACCCAAAACAGAAAGTGTTAGAAGCAATGCTTGCCGGTTTTTCTTTTTTTCAAACTCTTGTTGTTCAAAATTTTCTTTGGGCATAGTATTCATTTAACTGTACAAATGTAATTGGAAGAAATTAAAATCTATGTTATAAAGATGCATCTGCTCACCAATTACATATTTTACTAAAAATAAATTTACCGCCAGTTACCTAACCAGAAAAAGTAAGGCCGGTAATTATCTGCATTTTTAAACAAGTCCCGGAAGTTTGTACTATTGATTTACATATTTATCTTAAGAATTTTATCGCCAATTTCCAAGCCAGAAAAAATATGGCCTGTAATTATCGGCATTTTTAAAAATATCCCTGAAGTTTGTGCTGTTCACATTATAACCAACAAGCAAAGAATCATTATTTGTAAATTGAGGATGTGCTGTTGCATTGTAGGCTATTATATTTCCACCTGCCTGTGGCGCCGTATAAATTTTTCGTCTGTTAGAAAATGGCCCTACCGGGCTTGCTGCATCATACAAATAAATATTCGGGCTCAATAAATTTCCTTCAGATAACAGGTAGTATTTTCCCATACTTTTAAAAACAGTAAATTGTTCTGACATCCCTCCTATTAATCGTACACTTTGAGTAGTATCACTTACCCATGAACTGCCATTATAAAATTCAAATTTATTCAAAGGGCCACTTGACTTAGTCCTTGCCACATGCATAAATTTATTTCGCTTAGTAGATTCTACACCATATAAATAAATAAATCCATCATCTTCTTCTAAAGTAGCACAAGACCAATCTATAAAGTTACCTTCACTAAATGGAACAATTCTTTTGAATGTCAAATCCGGTAAGCTCAATACAGCAATATCATTTCCTTTAATATCAAAACCAAATATGCCTCCTTCACCATTTTCCTCAACTCTGATGAGAAGAACATATAATTGTGTTTTGTTTTTATTAATAAATGCGCAGGTAGGCCAGTAAAACTGATCGGGATCAGCGGCTTCAAAAAATGGCAGGGGATCTTCTATTGTACCGCCATGTAAAGTAGTAAAACCACCTAAAGTATCAGTCACAACCATCATATTATGTATAAAACTTGTGCGTGGCCTATGCCTGTCGGGATAAACAGTATCTAAAAATGAATCACCAAAAAGCCA
>CAYXHX010000323.1:0-3286 GCA_964464835.1 uncultured Chitinophagaceae bacterium
CTCTTTAATTCTTTTTTCCATTTCACTATATTTCGTGCGCCTGCAATTACTTTATCCAACCTGCCGCCACGCCTGTATTGCTGGTACACATCCTGGGTAGTGCCATCAATAGAAATGATGAGCCTGTCCAAACCACTTTCCACGGTTTGCTTTGCTTTTTCATCGGTGAGGTAATGCGCATTCGTGGAAGTAGCAGTATAAATTCCTTTATCATGCGCATATTTTACCATTTCCAGGAAATTTGGATTTAGAAATGGTTCTCCCTGGAAATAAAAAATAAGGTATAATAATTCTTTAGAAATATCATCTATGGTTTCTTTGAAAAAATCTTTTTTCAGCATTCCTGTAGGCCGTGTAAATTCACGCAGGCCACTCGGGCATTCCGGGCAACGTAAATTACACGATGTTGTAGGTTCAAAAGAAATGGAAATAGGGTATCCCCATTGAATAGGGCGATGCAACCATTTTGTGAGTTGATAACTTGTCATCACTTTTGCTGCATTCCATGCACGGCGGAAGCTTAGCTTGGATAAAAGGTTTTTGCTATCATTAAAATTTACATACATAAGGAGATGCAAAAATACTCTTAAGCGCCAAGAATGCCTAATCAAATGAAAAGCTTAAAAATCATTTTGCATAAATGCAACGAATACCTGTATTTTGCAATATGAAATATACATATCTCTTACTGTTACTGGTCATTACCGGTACGGTTACAGGCCAACCTCCGGTTTGTAAACAAAACCTTCAAATAGCTGATGCAGAAAGATTAGCAGCTTCTAAAAAAGCCGGTATAATAAACTCATCTGTAGCAAGTAGTAATTTTAATGTGAGTTATTACAGGTGTCAATGGAATATTGATCCTGCTGTATTTAATATTTCGGGATGTGTGACAAGTTATTTTAAAATCACTTCACGCACCAATCAAATTACAATGGATTTGACAAAAAAGTTAACTGTGGACAGTATTAAAATGCGTAATAAAACACTTGCTTTTACACAAACCATAAGTGATGGCCTCGTTATTTCTTTTCCCAAATATTTGAAAAAAAATAAATTGGATTCTATTTCTATTTTTTATCATGGCAAGCCAAATGGAAGTGGCAGTTCATTTTCCCAAACAAAACATAATGGCACGAATGTAATATTTACACTAAGTGAACCGTATGGCGCAAAAGATTGGTGGCCATGCAGGAATGGCCTCGATGATAAAGCAGATAGTATTGATATCTACATTACACATCCTTCACAATATAAAGCATCATCGAATGGCTTATTGATGAGTACAATTAATGCCGGCGGCCTTACTACATCCTATTATAAACACAGGTATCCTGTTGCAAGTTATTTGGTAGCGATTGCTGTTACGAATTATGCAACTTTTACAGATTCTGTACAATTAGGAAATAAAAAGATGCCTGTTTATTCTTATGTATATCCGGAAAATTTAACAGCATTCCAGGGTAGGACGCATTTTATGTTACAGGCAATACCATTGTTCAATGATACGTATGGGGAATATCCTTTTATTAATGAACGTTATGGGCAAACACAGTTTAGTTGGGGAGGCGGCATGGAACATCAAACAAATTCATTTGTAGTAAGTACCGATGAAAACCTGATGGCGCACGAATTGGCGCATCAATGGTTTGGTGATAAAATTACCTGTGCAAGCTGGCAGGATATATGGCTCAATGAAGGTTTCGCAACCTATTCAGCAGATTTTTTGTATATGAAAAATTTCAGCCCTACTTATTACCCGCAATATGTAAGCGGAGATTTAAATTATATTGTTTCCCAACCCGGAGGTTCTGTTTTTGTGGATGACACCACCAGTTTTAATCGCATTTTCGATAGTCGTTTAACCTATAATAAAGGTGCATTTTTACTGAGAATGCTCGAATGGACTTTGGGAAGTGAAACATTTTTTCAAGGCATAAAAAATTATTATACCGATCCGAAAATTGCGTATGGATTCGCACGTACGGCAGACTTCCAACGGAATATGGAACAAGTGAGCGGGGTGAATCTTGATTACTTTTTTAATCAGTGGTTTTATGGCCAGGGATATCCAAGTTTCCAGGTTTCCTGGAGCCAGAATGCAAACAATAAAGTGCATATTATCATCACACAGACTACATCACACCCATCAGTTCAATTTTTCAAACTACCATTGGAATTGGTATTTAAGAATGGATCACAATCAAAAAGCGTTGTTATTCATGTGAACGGCCAAACAAAGCAAACGACTGTAGATATTGGGTTCCAGGCTACTAATGTGTTGATAGACCCGGATCATTGGATTATCAGTAAAAATAATACGAGCAGCAAACTTGGCCCGAATGCAGATACCGAACCCGGAACAAAATAATTTGTAGCAGGTTGGCAAAGAAGAAAAAAAACTTATTAAAAATCCTGTTGATTTGGATTTTTGCGGGTTCATTTTTAATAATGTTTTTATATGTATTATTATTCCAACCGGAAATTTCAACACCCGTAAAATTTACCTACTTTCCCGATTTTGGAATTGAACTGCCATTGGGATATTCAGTTCATGGAATTGATGTAAGCCGCCACCAGGAAAATATTGATTGGAAGGTAGTGGCGAATGAAAAACAAGATGATATTTCCATTCATTTTGCTTTTATCAAAGCAACGGAAGGCGTTTCTACGGCAGATAAAAATTTTAAAAAAAATTGGCAGGGTGCAAATAGTACAAACATTGTATGCGGCGCTTACCATTATTTTATCGCCACAAAAAATGGGAAAGATCAGGCAAGAAATTTTATAAAAACTGTTGAGTTAAAAAACGGAAACCTCCCACCGGTCATTGATATTGAAGAGTTATATGGTGCAAACCCGGTAGATATGCGGCTCCGTATGAAGGAATGGATTCAAATGGTTGAAGATTATTATCATATAAAACCAATTATCTATACAAGCGCTGACTTTTACAATCAATATCTTGATGGTTATTTTAAAGATTACCCATTATGGGTTGCACATTATTTTGAAAAAAATAAACCGCGCATTTCTTCACCTTGGCTATTTTGGCAACACAATAATACGGGCCATATTACAGGTATTTCAGAAAAGGTAGACTTCAATGTTTTTTATGGAGATGAAGATGCATTTGAAGCCATTTTGATAAAGTAAGAAAATTTGCCTACCAATAATTTTTTAACTGCTGTTATTGTAAAATTGAGTTTTCATTTAACTCATTTTCCTATCTTAATCAGGTGGTTGAATTTGGTAAAAAATTGAACTGGTTTGCATGAAATATAGT
>CAYXHX010000324.1:0-3283 GCA_964464835.1 uncultured Chitinophagaceae bacterium
TGAGTTTTCATCTTATTAAATTTTAAGGTTAAAATATTTATTAATGGCAGCTACCATTATTATTGCAATAATCTGCCGCAGTACTGCACACACCGGAGCTATGCCGGTAATCTTCACAACTAACAAATAAGCTGGGCGCAGCCAGGTTTTTAGCTTTGTTTTGTTAGTTGCATCGTTACAACAAATGTAACGCTTAAAGATGCAAGTAAAAATTTGTTTCTCATTAAATTTTTTTTAGATTAATAAAATAATTCTATAGCAAAAGTCAACTATTTGTTTATTTAAAAAAATATAGTTTAGCACAGCCAGCTGTGGATTTCTAAAATCTTCAATTTCAAGAATATAAATGAATTTTGCAGCCTTTTTTAAATTTGAAAAGCCATTTATTTATCTTTTCATTTTGCAACCTTTTGTTATTTGAAAATCCATTAACATTCAACTGGCAATCCATTAACAACAGCCATTTTAATTTTACATTTTAAAAAATTAAAAACAATGCTGTACAAATATAAATTTCAAAAATCCTTACATGTCCAGGCTGCTGATAATATGGACATGCTGGATGAAGATGCTGCAAAATTCATTGGAAGATGTATGAACTTTTTTACACCATTCACATTTCTACTTCCATTCCTTGTTACGCTATTCCCCTATATGCTGCTGCATCCAAAAGCCGATATTTTTAATGTATGGGAAACATGGTTCGTTTATCCTTTTCTTATCGTAAATACAATTTTTGTTGATCTGTTATTAAGAAAAATATTTTCGCAAAGAAAAAAATTACCGCTCTGGGCAATTGAATCTTTTCTCCTTTTTGTCCTGGTACACACGCTTATTTAAGGTTGTAATATTTTTTTAAATGGCCATTCATCATTCCATTTACTTTTAATGAGAAATGCAATGATGCCGCAAACAATTACGGCAATGCCCGATAACATCATTTTCCACCCGGTGGCATAAAAAATGGCAAGCCAAATGATCATGGCAAAGATGGCCGGTATGGGAAAAAAAGGCATTTTCCAGGAAAAAAAATTCCTCCCTTTTCTTTTGGCAAGCAATAATAATCCCACACCCTGCCCTATAAATTGAATGAGTATGCGTACTGCAATAATCGCATCTATTACATCACTTAACCTGAAAAGCAAACTGAAAACAAAAGCTACCGCACCCAGTACGAGTAATGAAATATACGGGAAGTTTTTGGTGGGATGCAATTTTGCAAATACGGAAAAGAACGCTCCATCTTTTGCTGCCGCATAAGGGATGCGGCTATAACCGAGCGTAGCTGAAAAAACGGAAGCAAAAGCAACCCATAAAATCAAAATAGTAATAATTGTTGCAGCGCCGCGCCCTGCAAGGCTTTCCATAAAATCACTCACTGCAAATGAACTGTTTTGCAATACCTGTTGTGGCAGTACTGAAGCAACACTGATATTCATTAATAAATAAAAAATGGAAATACCTGTAATGGAAATATACATGCTGCGTGGGATATTCTTTTGCGGGTTTTTTATTTCACCGCCAATGTGGCAAACATTATAATACCCGAGATAAGTATAAATGGTTTTTACACTTGCAGCGGATAATGCAGTTACAAAAACCATATCAAAGGTGAGCCCGTCATTTATGTGTTGAACTGGCGCTAAAAAATTTCCATGCCACAAGCCCCCACCAATAACACAAGCCATTGTCAGCAATACGCCAATCCATAAGAACACACTTATTTTTCCAATGGCTTCAATTTTTCTGTACAATAAGAGTACAATTAAAATTACCACTGCACCACTGATTATTTTATGTTCAATACCTGTGAGTGAAAAAATATAGCCTGCATACATGGAGAACCCTATAGCCGCTGAAGCAATAACCAATGGCGCTTGTATCATTGTTTGCCAAACAAATAAAAAGCTCATAAGCTTTCCCCATTTTGGGCCATAGCCTTCTTTTAAAAAATTGTAGCTGCCCCCGGCTTTTGGAAATGTTGCGCCGAGTGCACTCCAAATTGTGGCATCAGCGAAAGATAAAATGGCGCCGGCAATCCATGCATATATAAACCAGGGCCCGCCCATTGTATTGGCAACGATGCCTAAAACTACAAAAGGGCCAATACCCACCATGTCAATCATGTTGATGGCAGATGCCTGCAACAAACTAATTTTTCGGGGTAAAGTATTTTCAGTCATGAATGGTTTACAATAATACCATTTCTTTGTTGAAATTGAAAAATGATGACACCGAAATTTAAACAGGTTGATTGGAGCATAGGCTCAAACATATATGAAGTAAATATCCGCCAATACACACCGGAAGGGACTTTCGCTGCATTTGCAAAGCATATACCGCGGCTAAAAGAAATGGGTGTGGAGATCATTTGGTTTATGCCCATTACACCTATCAGCAAAGAAAAAAGGCAAGGTTCATTGGGTAGTTATTACGCATGCAGCAGTTATGTGCAGGTGAATCCTGAATTTGGAGATTTCTATGATTTTAAAAATGTTGTAGATGCGATACATGCTTCCGGCATGAAAGTAATTATTGATTGGGTAGCCAATCATACAGGTTGGGATCATGAATGGACAATAACAAATCCAGAATTTTATTTGCGCGATGCACAGGGAAATTTTACAGAAAGAAATGGTTGGGAAGATGTCATTGGTTTGGATTATAGCAAAAATGAATTGCATACCAAAATGATACATGCCATGCAATTTTGGATCGAAACCTGTGATATAGATGGCTTCAGGTGCGATATGGCGCATCTAGTTCCATTGGATTTTTGGAAGGAAGCACGCAAACAGTGTGATGCATTAAAACCTTTATATTGGCTTGCAGAATGTGAGGATAATCATTATTTTGAAGTGTTTGATACAGAATATGCCTGGGCATGGATGCATGCAAGTGAAGATGTTGCAAAGGATAAGAATACTTTGCAAGAAATGAAAAAAGTTTTATTACAATATGCAAAATTCCCCGGAAGATTTTTAATGTTTACAAGCAATCATGATGAAAATAGCTGGAATGGAACCGACCGGGAAAAATATGGTGATGGCCTGGAGGCCTTTGCAGTATTGGCTGCAGTATGGCCGGGCATTTTTCTTTTATATAGTGGACAAGAAATCCCTTTGCAAAAAAGATTATTGTTTTTTGAAAAAGATGCTATTGCCTGGAATAAAAAATTACGGATGGAAAAATTTTATCATTCATTATATGCTTTAAGAAAATCCAATGCTTGTATTCAAAATGATGCAGCCATTACTTTTTTGGAAACCGGGAAAGATGATGC
>CAYXHX010000325.1:0-1911 GCA_964464835.1 uncultured Chitinophagaceae bacterium
TTCATTTTCTTTCAATTGTTTCTCAATATTGTTGTCTTTTTGATTGATTGAAATTTCTTTTTGTTTGATCCTGTTTTCCGATTCACTCAATTTCCGGTTCCGGTCAAAAGTTTCTTTATCCAGATCGGCTTTCAGTTGAACAAACTTTTCTTTGGCCTCTAAAATTCTTTCTTTTTTGATTGTCTCTGCTCTAATCTCTGCTTCTTCAATAATTTTCCTGGACGATCTTTCGGCTTCATCTATCTTAAGTTGTGTATTTTTTGCAAATAGGATTTTTCCCAGGAAAATCCCAATTGCTATGGCACTAATGCCTATGATAAAATATATAATAATCGGGTTCATTGTATGATGTTGTTAGTGATGAATGTACATTATCTTTTTAAAGAAGCAATGCAATACTGTTTATTATTTTAATCCGCGAAGATAACAGAAAGCAAGCTAAAATATTTTTTATATAATTCTCAATTTGATATTGCATTTTCTCATAATGATACACATTATTTATAAATACATATATAAATTATTGATTAACTTCTGTAATAGAATATTGTATTAAATGGCACATATATTGATATTACGCCATACCCGTTTTTAATCCACCCGCTTATTTTTCAGTTTAATACTATTTTTGTGAGAAAATCTGTGCTTTTTATTGTACTGGCGGGTATTTTTTTCTCCTGCTCTAAAGATGTAGCTGTTCCTGGCAACGATACGTCAACCAACATTTTTTTCCATGATGGCAATATCGAAATTTCGAATTTTACCGGAAGCCAAAATGGAAGTTATAGTGTTTCCTTAAACTTTTCAATTCAGGCATCAGCAAATGTGTCTAAAATGGAACTTATGAGTGGTGAAAATACAAATGTATTTTGTACAGTTTACCATATTCCGATTCAGGCGAATAATTCAATACAAACCTTTTCATTTAATGATTCTCAACCCAAAGGAAATCCTGTATTTTATATGGTTCGCTACACATTAAAAGATGGTTCGTTTGGCGGCTTTTCACCTGTCTATACATTTTATATCAAGTAAATTTATTACGCCTACTATATGATTGATCAGGGATTGTCGGCTTTGAGCGTTTTATCTATTTGAGCTCGCAAGCCATCTAATTTTTCAGAAACAGATTTTAGTTGTATGGCTGCTTCCCCGGTTTTATTTTGTTCGGTTGCAAACCATAATAAAGCCATTGATATATAGTCCTGCATATCTTTTCCGGCAAATTGGGTCTTATATTCCAACACCTGATCATTGATCATCTTTACAGTCTTTCGCAATTTTTCTTCATCCTCGCTATTGACCTTCAGCCTGTAGGTACGATCGCCTATTAAAATATTTGCAGTGATCATTTCGCCCATTCAACATTTATTTTTTAAATGATTGAATACATTTTTCAATATCGTCAATATATGATTGTATCCGCTTATTTAATGCTTTCCTTGCAGCATCATCCATCGTTGCCGTATTCAATTGTAAGATATCTACCTTTTGTTGTAATGATTCTATTTGCGCTTCTTTTTCATCAAGTTTTTTTTTGCATTGCGCTAAATCATTTTTCAGCATGCTGTTTTCTTTCTGATAAACAGAAAATTTTTTTAGTAAAATGACTAATTTTTCCTGGAATATTTTTATTTGTTCATTTAAATCCATTCGTTGTTTACATGATTTACTTTGGATTAAAAATTTAGGATTTCCTGATTTCGCTTCCTGTTTCCATCTCAATGGCTTGTATTATTTGTTGCATTGTTTTGTCAATCGTGTTGTCTGTCATTGTTTTTTCTGCATCACAAAATGTAAAATTCACAGCATAAGATTTTTTGCCGTCACCTAATTTTTCACTACGAAAAACGTCAAATAAATGAACCTCCTGCAATGTGCTGATGCCTAATTTTAAAACCGCATCTTCCA
>CAYXHX010000325.1:1921-3265 GCA_964464835.1 uncultured Chitinophagaceae bacterium
CCACTTGTGCGTAAGAAGTTTGTTCTTTGGTAAGTATGGCCAAATCTCGCGATGCTGTTGGATACTTTGGTATTTCACTATAAGTTATTGTTTGTTTTTTGATGATTTCCAAAATAGGCTCAACTAAAAAATCAATGAAATAAACGGGTTGAGTGATATCAAATTTTTTCAAATAATCTTCGTTTACAAACGTCATTTTACCCAAGCATATTTTATTGGATACCATTTCAAAACGTTTTCCAAAATATCCAATTCCGGGATTTTCAATGGAGATTTTTTTTATTCCACACACATCACCCATTGCTTGTATGAATCCTTTTATATCATATAAATCTACTTGCCTTGATGATGCATGCCAGTCGTTACGCACATCAAAACCGGAAACATATACACAAAAATGTTCGGCTTCAGCATATTTCTTACCCGGCTGGCAATAGGTTTTCCCTAATTCAAAAAACTTGATATTCTGCATTTTTCTTTTTGTATTAAAAGAAATTGCTTCCAATGCAGTGGGCAACATATTTGGTTTTAAAATATTTAATTCATTGCTTAAGCTGTTTAAAGGCTGCGCAGCATTTTTTATTTCCTCTTCAGAAAAATAGGCAACATTGGTGAGTGAATTCGTCACGATTTCATTGAACCCATTTGCCACAAAGAAACCCGATAATTTTTCAATGAGGTTTTCCGAAACAGCATTTTCATTTCTTGATGGAGAAAAAGTAATTGTACCCGGAATTTGCACTTCATCCAGGCCATCAATCCGTAATATTTCTTCCACTACATCCGCAGGGATTAAGATATCCATTTTGCTAAATGGCGGCGAAACCCTCAAAGCATCTGCACTTTCTTTGATCAATTCAAATTCAAGGCTTTCTAAAATCTTTTTTACATTTTCAGGATGGTAATTTTTCCCAGTTAATTTCTTTAAATAACGAAATGTCAATTCTATTTCAATGCCCGGTTTTGGGTTTGGATAAATATCAGTAACAGCACTTATCTTACCTCCTGCAATTTCCTGAATCAGTAAAGCTGCTCTTTTCAAAACTTGTACAGTATTTGAAATATCTACTCCTTTTTCAAAATGTATGGCTGCATCAGTCCTCAAACCAAGCCTTGTTGATGTTTTCCGCGTTGATTCCGGGTTGAAAAATGCACTCTCTAAAAATATATTTTTGGTATTATGCTGAACCCCACTTTCTATACCACCAAATACACCGGCAATACACATTGGTTTTTCTGCATTGCAAATTAGAAGATCATCAGCATGTAATTTTATTTCTTTTCCATCTAAGGTTGTAAATGACTCTCCACTTAATGCATTTTTGATGATTACCTTATTTCCGG
>CAYXHX010000326.1:0-3263 GCA_964464835.1 uncultured Chitinophagaceae bacterium
ACAATATTTCCAACTGCCTTTTTAAAATTATTTCAATTCCTCTATGGTGCGATTAAAAGTCCAAATGTCTAAAACATAATTACCATGCTCATCATTTCAATTCCTCTATGGTGCGATTAAAAGTGCCTTTGAGGAAATCCAATATGAGCATATCAGGCACAATTTCAATTCCTCTATGGTGCGATTAAAAGTGTATTTTCTAAGACTATATCGTCTAAGCCCACATATTTCAATTCCTCTATGGTGCGATTAAAAGTTGACAAAAGGCACGGTGCGATAATCAATGTACTCACATTTCAATTCCTCTATGGTGCGATTAAAAGAAAATATTGCCGATGGCTACACGCTGAAATATACAATTTCAATTCCTCTATGGTGCGATTAAAAGGTAAATTTCTTCTTCTTCATTTGCCTGTACTGAAAATTTCAATTCCTCTATGGTGCGATTAAAAGCCGTCAAAACGACAACATAAAAAAGCCTGTTTATAAGGCTTTCAATTTCCAAAAATACAATTTTTTTCTTCAAAAAGTAGTCGGTGTGCAATAATAAGATTTGCGCCTTTCTCCGACAACAGCCGCAAATGCGCATTGGACGCGGGTTTTTAAATGTATCATTATGTCAAAGATCAAATGGCTGCCAAATCACCGGGCCACCGACAACTACAGGAATGTATCCAGGTTGTTTTTTTCTTTCCCCACAATTTCTTTTTCAAGCCATTTTGCATCCCTGCTTTTAAAAATAATCATGCTGTCTTCTTCTATCTTCATTTTACTTTTTGCAGTTTGCAACAACTCTTTCAGTTTGACTTCCGTAATCTCTCCTTCAAATACAGAATTCTGTATCCAATTGAGGTATTGGCGGCACAATTTAAGCATTTTACCTACACGCTTTTCACCTATATCGTACACGAGTATTACATACATGCCAAAAAATTGTTTAATCATTATTCAATTTTCATCCCGCTCTTTCTATTTTTACCACCACGCTTTAAATGGTTTATATTCTTCAATATTCAATAGATGCTTTGTCAGTTTATAACATTCCAGTTTTACCAGGTGTTTGTAGCTCACATTTCTTTTTAGTGAACGATGCTGAATGGTTTCATTCAGGCGTTCTTCAAATGCACGGACAAAAGTTTTGCGTGCAGCATCTTTTAAAACTATACTATTTATTTGCATGTCAAAATCTTTGGCCTGTATTTCTTTTTTATTCAATACCCGGAAGATGGTGCGGTCAACCAATATGGGTTTAAAAATTTCTGCAAGGTCCAATGCCAGTGAAAACCTGCGATAGCCCGGTTCGTGCAGGAAGCTTATCGTGGGGTTTAATTGTGTATGATAAATCTGTCCCAGGCAAAGTGTGTAACACATCATATTGCCAAAAGATACCAATGCATTCACTTCATTTTTGGGTGGCTGTTTCGTGCGGCCATCCATAGCAAAATCATTTAAGATCACATCAAATGCCTGGTAGTATACCTGCCTTATATTTCCTTCTATTCCCATGAGCATCTCTATATCGGTAGCGTAGGGAATATGCGTACAAAAATCTTCTATGGTTTCAATACACCGTGCAAGATCTTTGCCGCGTGATTGATAATACCGAAGGTTTTTTAAAATATTAAATGAAGCGCCATCAATGAATTTTTGAGCAATGATGAGCCGTTTTGTTTTATTGATATAATGTTTGGTTTGCTCTATCTGCATTTTACCTGCCAGCAAATACTCTTTGGGCATAAAGCTGCCGGTATAATGTTCATAATAATCAAAAAAATGAACGGCTATTTGTTCCTTGCCTAAAAAATTATACAAGGCACTATTGGCATCCAATGAACCAAAACAATATAAATCCGATACACCTTCTATGGGAATGAATTTTGGCGTGCCTTCTTTGCCGTCTTCGTCAGTTGGGATAAACTTCAAAGTATTATCTTTTCGGCTGATACGGCCGGGATTGAAGAGGTAATAGGTCTTTTTCATTTTTTTATTTTATTAAATCAATTTGCAGATTCTTCAATATAAAAAACCAAAAAGCCAAAGCGGGATTTTATTTCCAATACTTCTTTCAATATTATCTGCTGCAATTATATGCTGATATTCATTTTTTACTTGTTTTGAAGATTTGCTTTTCCCACCGACTTCTATGTGCACCCCTTTTGTAAAAAAATCACCATTTAAAGGCAAGGACACTTCCATTTTATGATTTATGAGTTGATTTAATAAAAATGTTTCCCGAATTGTGCCTATATCCGGCGATTGCTTGAGTGCATACGCAAGATTGGTATTTTCCAGGTACACTTTTTCGGGTTTTTGTAAAAGTGAAATTCCTTTTCCTTTTGCCTGCAGTAAGTTAAGCATGCGTGCTTTTTCAAGATGTGTAAGCCAGGAATAGATTGATTCCCGGCTTACATCCAACTTTCTTGCTAATGCAGCAATATTGGGTTTAAATGGAGCTGACTCGGCCAATACACCCAATAATTTTTTTACTTTAAAAGCAGTACCCGAAGAATAATCTTTTATAAATCCAAGATCTGATTCAATGACCGTATTGATCATTTGATTTATTCGTACAGGCAATTCATCATTTGCGCCCTTTTCAAAAAAAGGTAAATATCCCCAATGAAGGTATTTCTTAAAATAGGATAATGGCTGTAACTTTTCCAATACAGACTCAGTTATTTCAGATGGGCTGTGAATTATTTGCTCCCACTTCAAAGCAACAAAATTTGCATTACCGCTCAATGCCAAATATTCCCTGAAAGACAAACCCGGAAGTTCATAAGTTATGACCCTTCTGCTTAGATCAGCTTCGCCACGATAAATATCCAATGCTGATGAAGAAGAAAAAACAAGCTGTATTTGTGGAAAGCCGTCGTAAATATTTTTCAATTCACGTGACCACTGTGGATATTTATGAACTTCATCAATGAAAAGATAACGCCCGCCCTGTTTAAAAAAAATCTCTGCAGTTTCTACAATTGAATGTGTATAAAACCAATAATGGTCGGCAGTAATATACAAAACCTGGTCTGCGGGTTTTTTTAATTTATACCTGATATATTGAAGCATCAGCGTGGTTTTTCCAGACCCTCTCGGGCCTTTAATGGCTACCATTCTCTGGTTCCATTTTATAGATTCCATCAAAGAGCGAAAGAAATAATTATCTATCTGGCTAATCAAATTTTGGTGATATTCTCTTAAAATATCCATACATGTAGTTTATAACCAACAAATTTAATGTATAAATGTTGGTTCCATCTTAC
>CAYXHX010000327.1:0-3029 GCA_964464835.1 uncultured Chitinophagaceae bacterium
TTGCATTTTTATCCAGGCCTTTTATGGTGACTGTATTTTTTGCAGGGTTGGGATATAAAGAAATATTGCTGCTGTTTTCAAACACTACTTTTAAAGTTTGGCTATATGTGAAAGTACCGTTTGCTGCATTTTCTTTAATGCGGTAATAGTTATCTCCATACAACGGGTTTTTATCTGTATAGCTGTAACTGTTGCTGGCAGCGTGTTTCGCGGGAATGGTAGAAATGCCCGCATAATCTTTGGCATTGTTGCTACGCTCCACGGTATAAGATTTTGTATTGCTTTCATTCAGCGTTTGCCAGGTGATGGTGATGGCGCCGTTTGTTTGTGAAGCTTTTACTTCTTTGAAGTTGGAAGCGAGGACGTTGTCGCCGTTGTAACGCAATATCATGATATGACTATGACCTGCTGCACCAGTTACAAGGATTTTCCCATCAGGTAATAAATGTACTGTTTTACCCTCAGATCCTGAATCAACTACTGTAAGTGTTATTCCATCTTCACCAAATTCCGGATCTAGTTGCCCCATGGCAGTAAATCTTGCTAATACTGCAGGAATTGGGTAAGCACCACCAAATCCGCATACTACAATTTTACTATCAGATTGTATGGCTAAATTATTTAATTGAATGTATTGTGGTGACGGATAATCTGTAATCACTCCTCCATTTTCTCCAAAACCTAAGTCATTGGAACCATCTGCATTAAAGCGACATATCGCCATACTAATTTTACCAAGGCCACTTATACCAATACACACTATCTTTCCATTATCACTCATTGCCATGGCATACATTAATGTGTTCCATGTTCCTCCCTGCCCTTCGCCAAAAGTATATTTTGCAACACCACTTTCTCCAAAACTTTCGTCCACGCTTCCATCCGGGTTGAAGCTTTCTAATTGAAAGGATGAGTGATCTCCATATACATTATACAAATTTCCTTTAACCAGTTTACCATCCGGCCTTATTACTAATCCAATATTATTCGTAGCCGATGTATAATGGGTAATTACAATTCCACTATCACCAAATTCGGTGTCTAAGCCACCATTGGGCAATAACCGAAAAAGGAATGTCCGCTTTTCATCATAGTTTGATTTTCGAACGTCGCCTGATACAACAATTTTACCATCAGGCTGTATAACTAAACCATGGCTGATATTTAAATTATCCATTTCAATTGTATCCAATCCATTTGTACCGAAAGTGCTATCGGGGGAACCGTCTGGGTTGCATCGGATTATACCGATATCCAATTTGCTACCTGACAAGTAATCATTTGTAAATACAATCTTTCCGTCTTCTTGCAAAGCCATTGAATGAGCATCTAAAGTAACTTTCCCTCCGTAACTAAAATATGCCCTACCATTTTTTCCAAATGCAAGATCAAAACTTCCATCCGGATTAAAACGATTTACTACTGCTCCTTCATAGGAGTTGCTTAGTAATAATATTTTACCATCTGATTGAATTAATGAAGCATTGCTTGTTGTTATTGTGTCATAAGTGACAATTCCGTTTACGCCAAAGGATGGGTCTAGATATCCAGTTTGTGCAAATATTTTTTGATTCAGAAAAAATACAACGATGCTTAATAGCATGATAAATTTAAAATTTTTCATGTTTGAATATTTTAAAAAGTTTATGGATTAATCTTCGTTAACAGAACATGGTAAACAAGTTGCATGGTCACTTGCTTTTGAACAATTATTTAAACTGTCCGGCGAATGCCTGTAATCTTCACAACTGATGAATTTGCTTGTGCCGGCTAAGCTATCTGCTGTAGTGTTTAAAATAGACTGGAAGAAAAATGCAGCCCGGGCAGCAATATATTCATTTACCTGGTTGGTTGAAAGATTCCCGGCTACACCAAAGTCTGATGTGCAAATTCCACTTGTGTCTTCCTTTGTAAGGCCATGCCCCATCATGCAATCCATGTATTGCAGTGTGGCTATACCATGTACTTTCAGCATATTATACATATCATTTGTACACTCTATTCTAAATGCAGGATAATTATTCAAATTATCTTCATAAACTTTAAATGGTGAATTGATCAAACAATAATTCTCGGTTGTATATTTAGAATGCCCTGTAGTTGGTGGATAATAAATATTTTGTTTTGTGGGCTTTTTTGGAAAAACCGGATCAAGTATTCCCATAAACCCAATCATTGGAACCAGGGTTTTTGTTCCGTTTTGAGAAAGAAAATTATATTCATTCACCGCTACACCTGCAACTGTTGGTATAGGAAAACCGCCCCACATACTCCACAAACCTTTGATGCTGCTTTGGTAATCTATACTAGTATCACCATAGTAATAATCTGCATCAATAGGCCCGAGCGCAGAAGAAATTGACATCTCACCGGGTGGCACAGGAAATACAGAATCTATCATAGATTGTGTACGATAATAAGCCAGGCTATTGGCAATAGTTGCTCCGGCGCTTTGCCCTGCTACAAATATTTTTGTCGTATCTATCTGGTATGGAAAATGATTGTTCGCTATATTTCTTTGTCGCTTAATAATGCTTCGTATGGCGCCACGGCCATCCTGGATGGCACGGTAAATGGCCAACATTTGTTGTGCAGAAGTATAAATTGTACCGGCATCTTTTATTCTGCCTCTCCGGTATTCAACATTAAAAACTATAAAACCTTTTCTCGCCAATGCATAGCAAAGCGTATCTTCATATTTCAAGTTACTGCAATCGGAATAACCTCCTGCATGGAATAAAATAATTGCAGGAAGTTTGCAATTTGTATAGTCCATCCCTGTTGGGAAATAGGCATAATAATATAAAGAAGAAGTTTCAGTGATACAGTCATCTCTATTCGTACAACTTTTATCATCTTCATCAGGGTAATAATCATCACTTAAAAGATCAACTTTATCATCCTGGTAGGAAACATCATTATAATTTATGATTGTACCATTTTGTTTTGCATAAGAAGTTTGCTGGCTTTTATTAATCCTGCTGAGCGGCAAAGTATAGCTGCGCATATCAATGGTACAATTTTCCGGG
>CAYXHX010000327.1:3039-3246 GCA_964464835.1 uncultured Chitinophagaceae bacterium
ATATGTATCTATTGGGAGAAGATTTAATGGCATGGAAATACTCACCGGGTTCGATGAAATGATGCTTTTAATATTGGTTGCATTTTTGACGGGTACAGTTTGTTTGGTGTAATGATACGCCACCGTTTTGGGTGATACAAATTGGTGAGGCATAAAGGCATTAGTTTTTAGCCCCCCCCCTCGGGAGATAGAATTGGTTGCATACTG
>CAYXHX010000328.1:0-2779 GCA_964464835.1 uncultured Chitinophagaceae bacterium
GTTGTTCAAGAAAAAATAATCCACATCGTATATCACCAGGGAACAAAAGCTGAAGTCTCAGTTGTTCATCAGCTTCATCAGGGCGAATGAAGAAAAGGGCTGTCCGCCGCGGTGGATCTTTTCTTCTTGAACTTTTGGTTACTTTTCTTTCAAGAGAAAAGTAACATGGAAACTAATTGTGAATGGATAATGAATCAATTAAAAATTACGAATGACGTAGTTTGTAATATGTAATGAATAGAATTTTTTACAGTTTCATTTTTTTTAATATTCAATAATCAATAATCAATTCTCGTTTGTCAAGGTTGATAGTTTGTTTTAATTTTTATAAAATCAAAAAGCAAAACCAAAAGCTGTTCACAATTAAATAAACCACATCGCATATCATCAGGGAACAAAAGTTGAAGCCTCCATAGTTGATGATCACTTTTACCTGAAACTAATCAATGAAGAAAGTGAATGCCGTAGGTTTTTATATCCCATCATATCTACTTTTATGCTGCCTACAGCTATCGGGCTTTCAATGCGCAATGGTATATGATTCGGATCATCAGATACCCACACGGTCATTTTTTCACCACC
Source organism: uncultured Chitinophagaceae bacterium (assembly GCA_964464835.1). Classification (GTDB taxonomy): domain Bacteria; phylum Bacteroidota; class Bacteroidia; order Chitinophagales; family Chitinophagaceae; genus JAFDXJ01. The sequence continues at coordinate 583 of CAYXHX010000328.1, forward strand.
TTCAAAAATGGTTCCCTTAACAAGTAAAGGTTTGAATTTTATGGAATTGAATTTTCCATACCGTGTTTTTATTTGTTCTTTTCCTAAATAGCGGATATAGAGATGATATACTTCATTATCGAGAAACATGGAGAAAGGAATTTTATCCCCTACTTTATATTTATTGAAATCAATATTGCGTGCATAATAAATGGAACTCAGCACATCCTGCACACAATTGGGCACTTTGAAAACACCGTCATTTGTAATGGCCGTATTGGTTTGCTGATTAAATGCTACGTTTTCATTTTTCTTATAGCCGCCTTCATCTACACTGCGAATGAATTTTACCGGTTGTAAATTGAGCGTATCAAAAAAAGTTTCATACCTGTCCCGCACTTTGAATATCCAGTCATAACTCGAATTGGAGGTTCCGATTCCGGTAACATGATACACCGGCCTGTTATTTAATCGTTCAAGCGTTAAATTAAACACAGCCGTTCCTGCATTTACATAAATCCCGGCTACACTATAATATACATTAAATGAAAGCGATTCACCTGCTTTAAAAGTATGATTGCGGATACCACAAAAATCATCGCCCGCATTCAGGTTCAAGGTAAAAATAATTCCGGCTATACATAACAATAGTTTCTTCATAATTATTTATTTCTAAAAATGCGTACACCAAGCATAAACAAACTTCCAAATATGGATGGGATAATCAGGTTCACCAACCATATCCCTGTTGCAGTTGCTACAATGCCTAAAGTATTGACACTAATGATTCCAAAAAGTTGCAATCCTGCTTCACTGCGTAAACCTACATCTGCAAAAGGGATTGTAGGCAAAATGGCTAATACCAGAAAAAGTACACAGGTAGTGAAAACAGCATCCAACCAAAAAACCTGCACATTAAATATATGCAGCAATAATAAATATTGTATTACAAAAACACAATAACGCGTGACTGATAAAATCAGGATTTTTGTTAATTCTTTTTGATGAAAATGTTCGATGCTTTCTATTAAATATTTGTATTTATATATAAACGGTACTTTTTCCATTAAAGATGTGAGCCATGATAATTTATAATAAATCAATAACAAAATAATTGTACCCAAAATAACAATATACATAATCCCATCCATCCAAAAAAGGGAAAGGCCTTCAAATTGAGTAGAATGCTTCCAGGTAAAATGCCTTAAATAAATAAGCCCCGCAATACCTGCAAAAAACGTTACAAGCACCTGGCTGATGCTTCCTACTATTGTCAACGCAACGGAACGTAGCCTGTTTCCTTCTTTCATATAAACGATCCGGCCCGCGTATTCTCCTATGCCATTTGGTAAAAAAAGTGAAAGCGATAAGCCGGATAAAACTGCACGAAAAGCACGGAATAAATTCACCTTTTCTACAGGCCGTACAAGTATCTGCCATTTTTTAGCTTCAATGCCCCAATTCATAATCATCAATGCAAATAAAAAAATGATGGCCCATGTATTTTTTGATGAAAATGCATATTCCATCAAATCTTTCGATTGCTCCAATGTAGCCTGGCCTTTTATTTTTTCATAAATGGCAATGGATAAAATGATAAAGACCAGCGGGCCAATAATATAATTGAGTAATATTTTGTAGCGGCGCTTCAGCAGTTTTTTTTTATACTTCTAAAATCTGTTCTTCCATTTTAACGAAAAACAATGAATTTATCACAAGTTATACTTTTTTTTGAAAAGCACATAACCCCGATAAATGACAGGCCACTTTTAATGAAACGAAAAACAACGAAAACGCAATCTTATTTTTTCCGGTCTTTCAACTCTTTCATCTTTTTCTGTGTCTCCATCATTTGTTCATAGCGTTCCTGGAATTTGCTTTTGGTTTTTGGCGCCTTTCTTTTTTGTTCAATTTTAGCCAGGATTTTTTCATGATCAATAATGTAGTTCTGGATCACGAATTGTATGCCGAGTGTAATAATATTTGAAACGGTATAGTACCATGTAAGCGCCGATGGCAACCGATTAAATACAAACAATAAAATGAATGGAAAGAAATAAGGCATGTATTTCATTGCAGGGTTGCTTTGCTGAGGCGTCATGTTGATATTATAAATGGAAATCATGAAACTTGTAGCAACGGCCGTTAATGTAAATAAACTGATATGGTCGCCAAATCCAAGTGGTATGGAAAAAGGCAAATGCGCAATCACATCATA
>CAYXHX010000328.1:2789-3243 GCA_964464835.1 uncultured Chitinophagaceae bacterium
TCTTTTGCCCACAGAAATGGTTGGCCGCGCAATGCAATATTGGAGCTGAAATAACTATACAGTGCAAAGAATATGGGAATTTGTAAAAGCGCCGGAATACAGCCTCCAAGCGGGTTTACGCCTGCTTCACGGAAAAGTTTCATTTGCTCCATAGCATAGCCTTGCTGGTTGTCGCCAAACTTCTTTTTCAATTCATCCAATTCGGGTTTCATTACGCGCATCTTTGCACCACTGAGATAACTTTTATAGGTTAATGGCGAGGTAACTAACCTGATAAGAAAAGTAAGTAAAGCAATTACCCATCCATAATTAGAGATAAATGAAGCCAGGAAATTAAATACCGGCATGATGAACCCACGGTTGATATATTTTACAAAAGAAAAAATACCACTTCCAATATCCACGATATTCTCCATGCCATTATTATACTTTTTCAGTAAGTCATAATCGTTGG
>CAYXHX010000329.1:0-3241 GCA_964464835.1 uncultured Chitinophagaceae bacterium
TTTTTTCGAAGCGCATAAATCTTTATACTACGACAATCTCACCAGGGTACGCACTCACAATGATTTGCTCCGCTGGATGAAATTTTTTATTACCGGCATGATTCAAACTGGGGAGAATGCAATTGCAGCACTGAAAGAAATACTTGCCCTGAAAAAAGATTGTGAAGAACAAAGGATTTATAAATTAGGCAAAAAGGTTTCATCTGCAAAGTTGTTGCTCGATCATTTATATCATCAGCCCATTTTAGATGCTGACGAAATAGCAACAGCTCTTAAGCTTTCACTTGTTTCTTCCTATAAATTAATTGATGATTTTACCAGGCTTGGCATCCTCAAAGAGATTACAGGATTTAAACGAAACAGGATTTTTGTATTTGGAGAATATTTTGAGATATTTAAAAAATGAAAGAGAATATTATTTTATCTAAATCGTATTCGTTTGCAGTGGTTGTTGTCAAATTTTGATTTGTGTTATAGGAGAAGAAAAAAAGTTATCAGCGTTAAATTTCAAAGGAATGGCAAAAATTAACTCTCAGATAAAAGAAGGAATTGGAACACTTTCCAAAAAAGACCTGGAAAAACTTGTCCTAAGAGCGGCATCCATGAACAAGCAGTTTCATGACTATCTCATCATTAATTATTTTGACAAGTCAAACGGGGAGAAAGATCTTTTTGAAAAGGCAAAGAATGATCTTGAAATATTATTCAGAAAGCCGTACAAAGGTTTTTCGGAAGAATTAGTACTGGCAAATATGCTTGCCGCATGTGGCAAAAGAATTAATGAGTTTAGCAGGGTTTGTAAGGACAAATCCTTAGAAATGGATTTGATAATGATAACGCTTGAAATTCCATTTTCAATTTCGACTAATCATTTTGCCACCTGCTTTACACGATACAACTACCAGGTATATGTACTCGTCAAAAAAGCTATGGGGCTTTTAAGAACCAGGTTGCATGAAGATTATTATATTCAATATGCTGCAAAGCTGAACAACTATCTTGAAATTTTGCATAGGTCATCCTCACATTTAGATTATGTTTACGGAATGCCTAAATCTGTTTAAAAGAAGAAAAGTAAATTATAGAAACAGTAGAAATAAAAATACAATGAATAACGAAAATACTTCGGCAATAGTCAGCAAAGTGTGGAGTTTCTGCAACCCGCTAAGAGATATCGGTGTGGGTTATGGAGATTACTTAGAACAACTAACTTATCTCTTGTTTTTGAAAATGGCAAGCGAATTTTCGAAGCCACCCTATAACAGGAAACTTCCCATACCAAAAGAATACAACTGGGAAAGTTTAACTGCAAAGCGGGGCGATGAATTGGAATTGCATTATTCAAAACTGCTTGGCGAGTTATCAAAGCAAAAAGGAATACTCGGGCAAATTTTTGTACAAAGCCAAAACAAGATTAAAGAGCCCGCCATGCTTTTTAAAATCATTGACATGATTGATAAAGAGCAGTGGGCAAGTTTGGGTACAGATATTAAAGGAACTATTTATGAAGGGCTGTTGGAAAAAAATGCAGAAGACACCAAAAGCGGCGCCGGGCAATATTTTACTCCACGAGCTTTAATTCGTGCAATGGTGGAATGTGTGCAACCACAACCCATGAAAACCATTGCAGACCCGGCTTGCGGAACAGGAGGGTTTTTTCTTGCTGCCTATGATTTTATCGCAAAACAAAGCCTTGATAAAAAACAAAAACAGTTTTTAAAATTCAATACTTTTTTTGGAAACGAAATTGTGGCTGGCACAAGAAGGATGTGTTTAATGAATATGTTCCTGCACAATATTGGCGATATTGATTCGGAAAATTTTATTTCTCCTGCCGATGCGTTAGTTGCTGATTCTGGTTTAAGAGTGGACTATGTTTTGGCAAACCCGCCTTTCGGCAGAAAAAGCAGCATGACTTTCACCAACGATGAAGGAGAACAGGACACCGATGATTTGACTTACAACCGCCAGGATTTTTGGGAAACCACCAGCAACAAGCAATTGAATTTTGTGCAGCACATCAGGACGATGTTGAACACAACAGGCCAGGCAGCCGTTGTAGTGCCCGACAATGTGTTGTTTGAAGGCGGTGCAGGCGAAACCGTTCGCAAAAAACTGATGGAGACAACAGAGTTGCACACGATACTTCGTTTGCCGACAGGAATTTTTTACAAGCAGGGCGTAAAAGCCAATGTGATTTTCTTTGACAATAAACCGGCAGCAAAAGCACCGTGGACAAAAAATATTTGGATTTACGATTTCAGAACCAATATTCATTTTACCTTAAAGAAAAATCCGTTGAAGGTGGAAGACCTCGAAGATTTTATTTCCTGTTACACACCAAACAACAGGCAGAAGCGAAAAGAATTGTACAATGCTGAAACCAACCCCGAAGGCAGATGGAGGAAATTTTCTTATGAAGAAATTATTGCAAGAGATAAAACTTCACTGGACATCACCTGGATAAAAGACAAATCACTGGCAGACCTTGATAACCTTCCCGACCCAGATGTATTAGTAGGTGAGATAGTTGAAAACTTAGAATCAGGTTTGGAAAGTTTCAGAGAGATAATAATCACATTAAATTCAAAATAATTTTAATCAAAATATACTTTCATTTGAATGAAGCTTAAAAATAACAAACCCCTGTAACTTTTTCCTTCTCTATGCGTTTCGCAAAGATTAATTTAATTTAATGAATTCAAATAAAAGCACTGCGCGGATTGCCGGTTTAGTTTATCTTATCGTTGTATTCACCGGGATTTTTTATTTAATGTATGTTCCATCAAAATTGTTTGTTTGGAATAATGCAGCGGAAACATTTCAAAATATTCGGAATAATGAAACCTTATTCAGGCTGGGTATTTCTGCAGGTTTTATTTGTTATATTGCTTTTCTTTTGCTGCCATTTGTTTTATATAAATTATTCAAGCCTGTCCATAAAACCTGGGCAGTTTTAATGATTGTATTTGCAGTAGTAAGTGTGCCGATGGCTTTTATCAATTTTGGCAATGAATTTTCAGTCCTAACATTGATCGGTAATGATGCATTTCTTAAAACATTTGATGCTGCCCGTTTACAATCGGAAGTCATGTTGCATTTGCACGCTTACAGAAATGGGAATCAAATCATTTCCATTTTTTCCGGGCTATGGCTTTTCCCGTTTGGTTTGTTGATTTTTAAATCAGGATTGATACCAAAAATTTTCGGGCTTCTTTTAATGTTGGGATGTTTTGGGTAT
>CAYXHX010000330.1:0-754 GCA_964464835.1 uncultured Chitinophagaceae bacterium
AGTGTAATGCGGTGGTCATATCCATTACCTGGCGCACCGTAGCATCACCGAATGCAGAAGACTTCAATTCCGGAACATAATCGGCCACTAATTTATTTTCATCAAGCACACCCTCTGCTACCAAAATAGCAGCAAGCGTACCGGTAAATGATTTGGTGAGCGACATGACCGCGTGTACCCTGTCTTCTTTGAGAGCGCCGAAATATCGTTCATACACTACTTTCCCCTTATGCAGAATGATAATGCCGTCTGTATAATTTTTCCACAAAGAAGTTTCCCAGGTCATCATTTGCTTTTCATTCCAGGGAAGAAAGGTGATAGAATCTATATGTTTGTCTAACTGGTATGGCAATACGGATGGCGCTTTCAGTCCGCGGGAAACTTCTACCGTTGGCAGCAGTTGACGCATATTAACAACACTCCATCGTATTTGTGGGAACTGAAAAAATGTGCCGCTTGCTGCGGTTATTATTTTGTCTTGGGGCGGTGGAAATCCCTGCATCCATCCCATTTTCACAGGGTCGCTTTCCTGTGCTGAAAGAACGGTACTTTTTTTTTGTGCAAATGTGTTTGTCATTAGGAAAGTACTTAAACATACAACAAAGATTTTTGAAAAAGATGTTTTCATTCCGATTGGTTTAATAATTATTGGGAAATAAAATTATCCAAATTTCTTCGTTTACTGAAAGTTGCTTTTCGCAGAAGATTAGCGAACTCAGGAAAATCAGCAAAACAAAAAATGAAGTTATTTCTT
>CAYXHX010000330.1:764-2932 GCA_964464835.1 uncultured Chitinophagaceae bacterium
AAAGTAAATAGTATTGAGTTATCAAAAACAGCAAATGAAAAAACATTAAAAGAATGTTTTGCACTGCACCTGAGTTCTTAAAATCTTTTTGTCAGCTGTTAGCTTTCCTTGTTGCTTATATAGAAAAAAATATTGGAATTTTGTCGCCCAAATGTTCTAAGAGCATAAGCGGACTGATATAGAAATTTTTTGTTATTCTGTTTCAATTTTAGCAGACTGGTTGAGTAATATTTTCAGTTTGCTCATAGCTTCCTCTACAATTTTACTTTGTGATTCAATGTTGTCAATTACTTCCAAGGTTGTGCGAGTATCAATTTTCACAACTGCATTTGGATTTACGGCTTTCAGGTCAAAAACTTTGGCGTCAATGTCAGCAACGATAGCTTCCTGTTCTTTGATTTCCTTTTCAATACCATTAATTTTTTCTTCCAGTGCTTCAATATCCTTTCTGTCTTTCTTCTCTTTTTTAAATACCTTCAGTTGCTCCTTTAATGGAATGTTTTTTTCTCTCAGGCCCGCTGCTTTCTCTTTATGAGGTTGCATCTTCTCCCATGCCTCCGCTCTTCGTGCAGCAAAGTCAACGGTCCATGAGTAGCGGCTTTCACTTTTGGCGGCTACCATTTTGGCATAAGTCGGGAAGGGTTCATCTTTTACATTTTCATCTTCTGACCAATTTCCTGTTAGTGTAGCAGGCATTTTGTTTTCATCAATGATGTTGCCGTTTTTATCATACCCAAAATGCGCCAGTGTCATTGGAGTTTTCTTCCCCACTTTTACATGCGAAAGGTCGTAATACCAAATCTTTTCTGTCTTTCTGCCTTTGGTGAAAAAAACCAAATTGGTTTTTACATCTGCACCGGCTGTGGTGAATACACCGCCGGGCATGCTGACGATTGCCCACACATTACATTCATCCACCAACTTCCGTTTAGTTTCTACAAAGGCGCTTTCGTTGGTACGGAATAAAAGGCCTTCATCCAAAACGATAGCGCAAGTTCCTTCAGAAGATAAATGAGCCATGATGTCCTGCATAAAAAGTACCTGTGTTGAACTGGTTTCAAAGGCATATCTTTTTTGTGCGTCCTTTCCTTCCTTGCCTCCAAACGGCGGATTGGTGAAAATATAATCAAACACAGGAGGCGCTTTTTCAAACAAGGCGCCATAAGTGGTTCGGTTGGTTAATGTATTTCCGTGCCAGATGTTTGGCTGGTCAATGCCGTGCAGTACAAGGTTTGCCAATGCGATTGGAAAAACCAAGTTCTCTTTTTCTTTTCCGAAAAATGTATCATGCTTCAGCGTATCTATATCTGTACTCGAAATTTTCTTTCCTGATTTCTGATTCAGGTATTCATAAGCAACTGCCAGAAAACCACCCGTACCGCAACACGGGTCAAAAATTGTTTTGCCCTGTTCCGGGTTTGCGGTGAGTACCATTGCCCTGATAACTTCACGGGGCGTAAAAAACTGGCCGCCGTCGCTGTTCTTTTATCCCATCTTGAGAAGCAAATCTTCATACACCTGCGAAAGGGTGAAAAAATGCATGTCATCTACATTATCGGTGTGCAACTGATGAACTTTATCTAAAATATCGCGAAGGTTGGTTTCACTATCCACCCGAACTCTTTCCACAGCCGTCATGATACGGCCGATTATTCTCTGCTTTGGGGTTGCATTTGGGTTGGGTTGTTCGGTTGTTTTGTCTATATCCAAACCGTGCAGATGTGGCAATAATTCATTGTTGATAAAATCAAATAATTTTTTATCGCCTTTGGCAAATAGTTCCTGGCGCTTCCATCCCTGCGGCTTTCCATCCGATGTTTTGGGATGGCCGGGTTTGTCGCTGTAGGGCGCTGCCCAATCCTGCCAGCGAAAAGGGCTTATCAAAGCAGGTGAATAACTGTTCCCCAGCGCTTCGGCTTCTTCTCTTTCTTTTTGTTCCTGCGCATCCAGTATTCTTAAAAACAAAATCCAGGTGAGTTCGGGTACATATTGCAGTGCGCTGGCACAATTGGAGCGGCGCATGATATCGCAAATCGCCTTTACGTAAGACGATAAGGATTGCGCAGAGCCAATTGCCCTGGGCTGTTTGGCTTTCCCACTTTTTGTTGTTTGTACTTTTTCTGTTGTCTTGCTCATTTTCAATTTCGTTAAACACTGTCTCCTACTTC
>CAYXHX010000330.1:2942-3237 GCA_964464835.1 uncultured Chitinophagaceae bacterium
CCGAAGACTCCTCTCAAATGGCCACAACTAAGATGTTATCCCAAAAAACTTCCAGCCCCCTTTTAATTGCGCTTGAACAATTCTTCTTTTCTATATGATTAGCCTGCAGTGAGAGCAATATTTTCTTTTTTTGGTGGAAGAAAATTTTCTCCGGTAACTACATTTTTCCCTGTTTTAGCTTCTAATTCTTTTCGCGCATTTTTGGCAATGGTTCCGCCTTTCTTCCCTGCCCTGGCATTTTCTGAAATTCCTTTTGCCTGTTCAGTTTCCGCTATCTGACGGGTTGAAAGTTCCG
>CAYXHX010000331.1:0-3229 GCA_964464835.1 uncultured Chitinophagaceae bacterium
CAATGGAAGTTGGTATGGATGGCCTATTGCATTCATTGGCAAACAATACAAAAGATTCAGTTTTTACACATTCACTCGAAGCGGCTGTTGCTCAAAAAGCAAATAGCAATGGCGACCTGATACAACTTTTCGCAGATGAATATGCAAAAAGATCGAATAATGCACCGCTCGCTCCTTTGTTTGTAATAAAAAGCAATGAGAAAATAAAATATGACGCATCAAATACTGCAGTCATTAATTATTTGCATGAACAAGCGACAAATGCATTCAACAATACTTTTAGAATTTTAAATACCCGCATTGACCGGTTTGGTGTTTCTTCTCCAAATATTAATCCTGATCCTGTAAAAGGCATTATCAATATTGAACTTGCCGGCATCAATGATGAAGAAAGGGTACGCCATTACCTTCAATCTACTGCCAATCTCCAGTTTTTTGAAATGTATAATCTCAATGATATTGGAGAAGGCCTGCTCGCTGCTGATAAAGCTGTGTCCAATTACCTGAAAGGCGTGAAACCAAAAGACACAACCGGAGCAGTTGCAACACCTGATACAACTGCCGTAACAAAAAAACAAATTGATACTACTCAAACCGCTAAACTTTCCGGGATTGATTCAAATACAGGAACTGCAAGTACAACAGACACTACAAAAAACCTGCAATTATCTGCTCCTATCCGTAGCCTTTTCGTTGCATTTGCACAACCACAACAAACTCAAAACAGCGGCACACAATTCCCTGCTTATATCGGGTACGTACAAACCCGTGATACAGGCCTTCTAAATGATTATTTGAATATGGATTTTGTAAAAAACAAATTCCCTTCAAATTTATCTTTCATCTATGGCAAAGAAGGTGGAGAAGATCCTAAACTAAAAGATGTGCTTCCTATATATGCAATCAAAACTTTGGACAATGGCGCTGCACCTCTCGAAGGTGAACACGTATCGGATGCAAGGCAGGATTATGACGAAAAAGGAAAGGTTGCCATTAAAATGGAAATGGATGCAACAGGTACCCGTATTTGGGCACAAATGACAAAAAATAATATTGGCAAACCCATTGCCATTGTTTTGGATAACCTGGTTTATAGCGCTCCTTTTGTGAATGGAGAAATTCCTAATGGCTCGTCTGAAATCTCCGGAAGTTATACAGTAACAGAAGCACAGGACCTTGCAGACATATTACAATCCGGAAAATTACCTGCACCCGCAAAGATAGTGGCTGAGCAGATTGTAGGCCCTACTTTGGGACAAGCTGCTGTAAATGGCGGTATGATGTCTTTTGCTATTTCATTTGTTGTGATTTTTGTATTGATGGTTGTTTATTACAATACTGGCGGATGGGTTGCAAACATTGCATTGATATTAAACCTTTTATTTACAATTGGAATTTTAGCTGCATTGGGTTTCACTTTAACGGCACCCGGTATTGCGGGCCTGGTTCTCACTATCGGTATGGCAGTAGATACCAACGTAATTATTTTTGAACGGATTAAAGAAGAACTTGATCGTGGCAAAGGTTATCCAACTGCGGTAGCTGATGGTTACAGGAGATCGTATGCACCGGTATTGGATGCACACGTTACAACGTTCCTAACGGCAGCCATTTTATTTTATTTCGGCCTCGGCCCTGTACTTGGCTTTGCTACTACACAAATGCTTGGTATTACTTTATCCCTGTTTTGTGGTATCCTTATTTCAAGGCAGATCACAGATTTTTATACCAATAAAAAAAGGCACTTTAAATATTTTACTTCAGTTTCCAAAAAAATATTTAAACATGCCAATTTTAAATTCATTGAATATAGGAAAGTTGCCTATTCAATTTCCGTAGTAGTTTTAATTATGGGAATCGCCTCCTATTTTCATGGCTTTGACAAGGGTGTGGAGTTTAATGGAGGAAGAAGTTATACAATCAAGTTCAGTACACCGCCAAATATTGAAAATGTACGGAATGATTTAAAAGAAGTATTTGATGAATTTCCAACCATCAAAACAGTTGGCTCTGACGATCAATTGAATATTACTACATCTTACCGAATCACAGAAAGCGCTCCGGATTTGGATTCGATCGTTGAAGCAAAATTGTTTACCGGCTTAACAAAATATTTGCCTGCAGGCACAACTTACCAGGATTTTGATAAAAAATTCAAGCAAAGTTCTCAAAAAGTTTTACCTACCATATCTGCTGATTTAAAAAGTGGCGCTACCAAAGCAACCATATTTGCAATCATTGTTATTTGCCTGTATATCTTCATCCGTTTCCGCGACTGGAGATATTCCATTGGTACAATCTTTTCATTATTGCACGACGTGTTTGTGACCTTAATAGTATTTAGTTTTGCGCGCAGTTTCGTAAATTTTCCATTGGAGATAGATCAGTATTTTATTGCGGCAATCCTTACTGTAATTGGCTTCTCCATGAATGATACCATCATTGTATATGACCGTATCCGGGAGGATTCCCACTTGCTGAAAAACCAGGATAAAGGAACTGTTATTAATACGGCAATCAACCAAACACTAAGCCGTACAATCATGACTTCCGTGACGGTGTTCCTTACATTGCTCATCCTGTTTATTTTCGGTGGTGAAGTCACAAAAGGATTCTCTTTTGCGATGTTGATAGGCGTTATCACCGGTACCTATTCATCCATTTTTGTTGCAGCTCCTATCCTCATGGATTTTGCAAAAAATAAACCTTTGGGTAAACAAATTGATAAGAAATAATTTTAAAAAAAATACATTCAAGCTGTGCAACTATTTTTGCACAGCTTTTTTTATACAATAAGTTTTCAAAATAATGAGCATACGTATGTCAACCGGTAACAAAATTTTGGGTTTGCTTTTTCCTTCCAATCCTGCTTTATGGAAAGACGAAGCCTCAATTAACCTGGAAGAAATACTTACCGATCATGCGTATTGCGAAATGAAAGCTGCTGTGTCGTGTATTTCAATTATCCAATCTTATCCCGAGAAAACGAAACTTGTTGAAACGCTGATGCCAATTGTCACAGAAGAATGGGGGCATTTTCGATTGGTATTGCAGGAGCTTCATAAAAGAGGTTTATCATTTGGCCGTCAACGCAAAGACAGGTATGTAAATGAATTGATGGCTTTCAGGCAAAAAGGGGGCAATGCAGATGGCCGTTTTTTAGATCAACTGCTCTTTATGGCATTAATTGAAGCACGTAGTTGCGATCGTTTTAAATTGTTGAGTGATA
>CAYXHX010000332.1:0-3224 GCA_964464835.1 uncultured Chitinophagaceae bacterium
AAGAGAAAAATTTCCTCAAAGTGCAGAATTTTTTATTGGCTTTTGTGATTTTAATAATGATAGCCGAGATTATCTTAACAAATCTAAACAATAGAAAACTTTCTTTCCACCTTAAATCTTTACACTTTAGATAATGTAATATATTCATAGTGAAATGGTTGTTTCTTATGATTTTGTTCCAGGTTTTGAATGTGCTTATCAACATAATCAACCTGCGACTGGCTGTATGAAAATATACCATAAACTTCCTTCTTTCGTTGTTGTTCGCCGGCCAACAACCTTGAATTTGATTCTTTTCTCGTTATCTGCCATTTCATTTCAAATTATAGAGTGACATTGCACTTATCAAACTTGAATTTTTTCTTACTCAAATTCATTCTAAAAAATTATTTTTACATTTAAAATTGTATACCAGGGAAAGAAGGATATGGCCACGTTATCTTTAAATAAAATAATATGAAAAAAATAAATCTCTTCATTGTACTCTTAACGCTTTTTTTCTCAAATGGCTTTGGCCAGATTATAAAAGCCAGTTTCTCATCAGCTATTATGAATGAAGCATTTACAGGGCATGTGATTGTTTATTTATCCAAAGAAAACAAATCACCAAAAGATGGCGCCGTGGGTTTTGAATATTTTCCTTGTTATGCAGTTTCTGTAAAAAATGTACAGCCCAATGAAACTATTACTATTGATGACAATGCCATTTCTTATCCATGTGCCCTATCTGATATGGAACGGGGAGATTATTATCTTCAAATAGTGTGGGACAGGAATTTGGGTGGCCGGCCTATTGCAAAAAGCGCCGGCAACTTATACAACCCTGCTGAAAAAATTCATATTTCAAAAGACACCAAAAAAGTTTATACGATTGTTGCCACAGAAAAAATTCCTGCTCCCGCGGTATTTAAAGAAACAGAATTTGTGAAAGAATTGAAAGCGCCTTCATCTCTCCTAAGCAAGTTTCATCATACACCATTCACTGTTGACGCGGCAATTATTCTCCCAAAAGAATATTATCAACATCCCGAGAAAAAATTCCCGGTATTGTTTGTAGTGTCCGGATATGGCGGCGATTATCACAGGTATTCAGGGAATGCCAACCCGAGCATGCCGCTTGATACATTTCCTGTAATACAGGTTTTTCTTGACGGGAATTGTTCATTAGGGCATTCCGTGTATGCGAACAGTGATAACAATGGGCCCTGGGGTGATGCATTGACTACTGAATTCATTCCATTACTTGAAAAAAAATACAGGTGTAATGGTGCAAGATTCTTAACTGGCCAAAGCTCCGGAGGATGGACAGTATTGTGGCTGCAAACACACTATCCAAAAGTATTTGACGGATGTTGGTCAAGTTCACCGGACCCGGTAGATTTCCGGAATTTTCAGACAATAAATTTATACGAAGACAAGAATATGTTTTATGATAAAGACAGTTCTTTAAGAATGGTGGCAACTGTGGCAGGGCATATCCCATGGGCTTCGATGAAGTCAGTTTATCAGATGGAAAATGTTGTATATCGCGGAGAACAAATGCATTCTTTTAATGCTGTATTCAGTAAAAAGGACAAAAACGGTAACCCACAATATATTTGTAACAGTACAACCGGGGTAATTGATACGGCTGTAGTTGCTCAATGGAAAAAATATGACATCTCCTTATACCTGAGAAACAATTGGGATCAATTAAAATCAATGTTGGATGGAAAAATCCGAGTATCTGTTGGTACCGGCGATAATTTTCTTTTAAACCACGCAGTAAAGTTACTTGAAACAGAAATGAAAAAGTTACATGCATCATTCACGTTTGCTTATTATCCCGGGGACCATTTCACAATTGGGACACCCGAATATAAAAAAGCCGGATATGAATTTCTTGCACAAAAATATATGGAGTGGCTGAACAATAAATAACTTAAAACTATAACAAAGCTTTGAATACAGGGAGATAATAATCATTACAGAAAAATTGCCGGGCTTTTTATTTTTTATTGCAAAAAATCAGCAAACCGAATTATCTTAGTGACTTATGAAGGAAGCATACACTATTCCCGCACAAACACGAATTGGCCATGTACATCTAAAAGTTGCGGACTTACAAAAATCACTCGGGTTTTATTGTGATGTATTAGGTTTTGAAATTTCCATGAAGTATGGAAACCAGGCTGCGTTTATTTCTGCGGGCGGCTATCATCATCACATTGGATTAAATACATGGTATAGCAAGGGTTTTCCACCTGCATCAAAAGATGGTGTCGGTTTATACCACACTGCCATTGTGTATCCAACAAGAAAAGACCTTGCAATAATTTATGACCGATTGCGGCGAGCCTATTATCCATTAACCGGCGCAAGCGACCACGGTGTATCAGAAGCATTGTATCTTGACGACCCGGATGGAAATGGCGTAGAATTATATTGGGACAGGCCAAAAGAACAATGGCCTAAAAAAAGTGATGGTTCATTAGATATGTTTACAAATGCGCTTGACATTGAAAATTTATTGGAGGAACTTCACTAAATATTTCAATGCACAATCAACAGCATTCTAAATCTGCAGCTGATTATTCACATATTACATGACGTGGATAAAATGCAGAAGTAATTTCAAAATGAAAAGAGTTCAGGTTGTAATTAAAATATCGAACACTTAATTAATAATAAATGGGGCATCTACCTGATTTAATAGTGGATTTGGCGCTTATACTTATTGCGGGTTCAGTAGTAGTGCTAATATTTAAGAGGCTCAAACAGCCATTGGTACTTGGATACATCATTGCAGGGTTTCTCGTAGGGCCACATTTCAAACTATTACCTACAGTTGCCGACCTGGAGAATATTGATATTGTTGCAGAACTTGGAGTTATATTTCTTTTATTTGGATTAGGCCTTGAATTTAGTTTTAAAAAATTGATGCGTGTAGGCGGCTCTGCTTCCATAACAGCTTTTGTTGAAATCATTTTTATTACAGTTGCAGGTTTTCTTATGGGAAAATGGTTGCAATGGTCAACGATAGATAGCTTGTTCCTTGGGGGCATGCTTGCAAGTTCTTCAACCACGATTATTATTCGTGCTTTTGATGAACTGGGTATAAAAACCAAGCAATATGCAAGGGTAGTTTTTGGCGTTTTGATTGTTGAAGATATTGTGGTAATACTGCTTATGGTATTGCTTTCTACTATGGCTGTTACAAAACAAATTGAGGGCGGAGATATTGT
>CAYXHX010000333.1:0-3213 GCA_964464835.1 uncultured Chitinophagaceae bacterium
ATAGCTCTCATATTTTGTGCCTCTTGGCCCAAATGGATCTCTTTTAAAAGAGGCATTTCTTTTTGCAAGTTTTTCTTTTCTCCTTGCTTCACCTTCTTCTTTTGCCAATGCCTTGCTTATTTTCTTTTGCTGGCGAATGGCTTCCTTTTTTTTCGCACCACTGACCGGTTGTGCTATGAATTTTTCAAATGCTTTTTTACTCATAAAAATAGTTGCTGTTTTTCAACAGGAATGAATAATTAAATGACATGTATTTTTTTATTTGCCAATTGCCCGCAAGCAGCATCAATATCTTTTCCACGGCTTCGGCGAAGCCGTGCATTCACGCGGTGGCTATCTAAATATTGCATAAATTCATTTACCACATCTTCTTTTGGTTTAGAAAATTTGATAGCATCAATAGGATTGTATTCAATAATGTTTACAAGGTCTGCAGGTACTTGCCGATATATTTTTACCAATTCTTCCGCATCTCTAAGGGAATCATTAAAATTTTGAAAGAGGATATATTCAAATGTAATTTCATTACCGGTTTTCTGGTAAAAATAATTCAACGCATCCACGAGTGATTTAATGTTGTTCGTTTCATTGATGGGCATGATGGCATTTCTTTTTTTATCATTGGCTGCATGTAATGAAAGTGCGAGTTTAAAACGAACCTGGTCATCCCCAAGTTTTTTAATTTGTTTTGCAATGCCGGCAGTGGAAACGGTGATCCTGCGCGGGCTCATAAAAAGCCCTTCTTCTGAAGTGATGCGCTCTATCGCCCGTAAAACATTTTTATAATTTAACAGTGGTTCACCCATCCCCATGAAAACAATGTTGGATAATTTTCTTTCAAAATATTTTTCACTTTCAGCATTCATCAAAGTAACCTGGTCCACTATTTCGTCAAACAACAAACTGCGTTTTTTTTGCATATAACCTGTGGCACAAAATTTACAATTGAGGCTGCATCCGATTTGTGATGAAATACATGCAGTTGCCCTTTCTTCCGTTGGAATAATTACCCCTTCTACAAAATGATGGTCGGCAGTTTCAAATTTATATTTGGTAGTGCCATCTTCAGATATTTGTTTTTGTTGAATAGACAACGATGGGAAGGAGAAATTTTCATTTAATTGTTGCCTGAAATCTTTGCTGAGATTGGTCATGGCATCAAAACCGTTTGCATGTTTTTTCCATATCCATTCATACAATTGTTTTGCACGAAATTTTTTTTCACCATTCTCCAATACCCAACGCTCAATGTCAGTATAAGGTAAATGACGAATATTTGGAAGTTCATTCATCCGGCAAAGATACGCGGGGTTTGCGATAGAATATTTGATTAGGAAATAAAAAGCCAGGATAAATGTTTACCCTGGTTTTTTCATGGGAGATTAATTCCAATGACCTTTTTTCCAATACCATCCTCTTCGCCCATGTACCCAGTGCCCATCTACCCAGTTTCTGCCTGCTCTTGGAGCTCGCCAATAACCCTGGCGGGATTTATAAGAATTTCCACTTCGGTACCACTGCCCATTTATCCAAATATAACCGGGGTTTGGTTGGGCGGGCCTTACTGCAATTGTAGGTTCTGAAGGCCTGTCATTTACTACAGTCCTACAGCTCCACCCTATTGTAAAAAGGAATAAAAAAAGCAATGCATACTCTAACTTTTTCATGATATGAAATTTATAAACTATCAATCCACTTTTTTAATTCTTCTTTTGTTTTCCCGGTTTTTTGCTGAAGTTTTCCTATGAACTCATCGTCTTTGCCTTCTTCATAAGTGAGGTCATCATCTGTGAGATCAGCATAAGACTGTTTCATTTTACCTTTTAATTCATTCCATGATCCTTTTAATTTTAATTTCCATGCTTCCATAAAATTTGAATTTAATTTTGAAAAATACGTTTTACTTATTAGCCATAAAAAATACTGCCACTATTCAACTTTTCCTTAAATGAATATAATTTATTTCGGGTTGGGGAATAAATAGTAAAATTGTACGAGGAATAATCTCTACATACTGCTACTAAATTTCATCAACTTTTTTCCCAACCGGAAGATTGGACAGCTCATGAATTGTTTCGAAAATTTTATTTTTTGTAAATGGCTTGCCGATAAAAGAATCAGCCCCTTTATTGAAAGCTGCTTGTCTCCAGGCAAAACTATCCTGAGCTGTGATAATCACTATCTTGCTTTTTGCTGAAATATTTTTTAATTCACAAATGAAATCTATTCCCAGTTTATCCTCAATGTGATTATCAAGAAATATAATCTCTGGTTTTAAATAAGCCAGAATTTTGGAAGCTTTTGCAAGATTGAGCGCAGATATGGATTTTATGTGTTGACTGTTTAAAATTTTTTCTAATAAAAAACAAGCATCTGATTCATCATCAATAATCAAAATAGTATAATCGGTATTTTTCATAAGATTTTAGGGACTCCTATTTATTGTTACAATTTCGCAGCCATAAAAGATATTCTTTCATATATCATTTATTACTTATGTTTTATATTTATTTGTTTTTTTAAAAATTTCTTTAAATCATTTAAATTTGTAACACAAAATTTAGATATGCCATTTACACAAAAAAAAATATTAATCATTGATGATGATCCGGATTTATGTGTATTGTTATCTAAATTTCTCGAGAAAAATGGGTATGCAGTGGATACAGCTTATTCGGGAAGTAAAGGCATAGAAAAAATTAAAGTTGAAAGAGCTGATCTTGTCATTTGCGATTATCGCCTCGGCGATAAAGAAGGAAAAGACGTACTTATTCAAATAAAGAAAATAGATACCAGCATCAAAGTATTGATAATTACCGGATACTCTGATATAAAAACTGCTGTAGATGTAATCAAGCTCGGCGCCTATGATTATATAACAAAACCATTAATACAGGATGAAGTATTAAGTGTAATCAAATCTGCTTTACAATCCCCATCGGCATTGAAAGAGAAGAAACATCTTGCTGATAAGGAAACCAGTTTGCACATACCTGATGGAGACCAGGAATTTTTAGTGGTTGAAAGTGATGAAACACGGGAATTGTATAAACAAATTCAGCTTGTAGCGCCGACCGATTATAGTATCATTTTATATGGAGAAAGTGGAACCGGAAAAGAGGTAATGGCCAAAACCATACATGCATTAAGCAAAAGAAAAGACATGCCTTTTGTGGCCATGGATTGCGGCACACTCTCAAAGGAGCTTGCCGG
>CAYXHX010000334.1:0-3197 GCA_964464835.1 uncultured Chitinophagaceae bacterium
TTTCGGGTCGAGCCCCAATACTTCACACAAATGCCAACTGATGGCCTCACCTTCACGGTCTTCATCCGTTGCGAGCCAAACTTCATTGGTTTTCTTTGCTATTTTTTTTAATTCAGAAACAACTTTTTGTTTATCCGGCGGAATGATATAACGGGGTTCAAATTTATTTTCCACATCAATACCCATATCACCTTTTTCGAGGTCACGGATATGGCCAAAACAACTTTTTACTTCAAAATCACTGCCCAATATTTTTTCGATGGTCTTTGCTTTTGCAGGCGACTCTACGATTAAAAGATTATTTGCCATTCAATTTTATTTATTAAAATTATTTTTTTATAAAAACGCTCTAATGCAATCCTGGATTGAATTACATAGATATAAAAAGAAAATACTGTTGTGCCCTTGCTCAGCTTTTCATCTTTTATTTCAAGCTTAACAATTGCTGATTAAACCTTTTTTATTCTGTGCAATATTAAGTTAATCGTTGAAATTGCAAAAAACGTTAAATGAAAATGGGTTAAATCAAAAATAAATTTCTGGCACACATTTGGAAATAATGGTGGTATAAAAATTTATAACTATGAAAAAAAATTTCCTCTTTCTCCTCATTGCATTACTTGCTACAGGTATGTGCTATGATGCCGGTGCACAAGTTGTTTATTACAAACAATATCATGCACCTAAACAACAAGCCTTTTACTTTTATCCAAGGGCGAATGTGTATTTTAACTTGAACACCGGGATGTATTCTTATCCATTTAAAAATGGTTGGGCAGTATCAAGAAACATTCCTGACCGGTTTGTTTTAAGAAACACTCAAAGGTTCATCGTATATCATGCAGGCGCTGATGTATGGAACGACAACAGGAACCATAAATATATTTATAGAAAATATATTGCCACACCTGTTGTAGTATACCAACAACCTGTACGGATTATATACAGGTAATGAAAAAGTAAAATCGTGTTTTTGTTTGTTTCATGGAAAATGCAGTCGTCAATGATGGCTGCATTTTTTTTAAGCTGACTGCTGCTTTTCATTTGACCATTTATTTTTTCCGTACCCTGGAATGACGTGGTTTTCACTATGATAAGAAGAACGGACAAGCGGGCCGCTTTCTACATAATCAAATCCCATTTGATAAGCAGCTTCCCTGAATTCAGCAAATTCATCCGGGTGGACAAAACGGGCAACACGCAAATGTTTTTTGGTGGGTTGTAAATATTGACCAATGGTAACAACATCTACTTTGGCACTTGCAAGATCTTCTAAAGTTTGCAATACTTCATCTTTGGTTTCTCCCAATCCTAACATGATGCCTGACTTTGTCCGGGAATTATTTTCTTTAATAAATTTTAAGACCTGTAAACTTCTGCGGTATTTTGCCTGAATGCGTACTTGCCTTGTAAGCCTTTCCACTGTTTCAATATTATGGCTGATTAAATTTGGCGCCGCTTCAATAACCCGAAGAATATTTTCTTCTTCCCCTTTGAAATCGGGAATGAGGGTTTCTAATGTTGTTCCAGGATTTAATGCCTTTACAGCATTTATTGTATTTTGCCAAATGATTGAGCCACCGTCTTTTAATTCATCACGGTCAACGCTTGTTATTACTGCATGTTTCACTTTCATGAGAAAAATGGTTTCCGCAATTTTTTGCGGTTCATCCCAATCAACTGCCAAAGGCCGGCCAGTAGCAACTGCACAAAATCCACAACTGCGTGTACAGATATTTCCGAGAATCATAAAGGTAGCCGTACCTGCACCCCAGCATTCTCCCATATTCGGGCAATTACCACTTTCACAAATTGTATGCAGCTTATTTTTATCAACCAATTGACGGACATGCTTATAATTTTCACCGATAGGTAACTTCACCCGAAGCCAGTTGGGTTTTTTTAATGATTCATTGTCTGTTTCAATATGACTTGAACATGCGGGCATAATAGAAAAAATTTTCAGATAATATAAAGTTCTTTGAACACTTTAAAAGTGTTTTATCCGGTGCAAAGATAAATTACTTTCTCCCGCCAAATTCAATTGCAATAAATGCATTGAAAAAGAAAGATTTATCAGTGGATGAAATCATAATAGGCATTTTTTTAGAATAATATTCTGCATTGATGCCAACCTCAATAGCAGAAACTACTTCGCTATATCTTCCATAATCAAAACGTAACCCAATTTTAGCATGAGCGCCTGGAGAAAATGTGCCTTCAGAGAAGCCTTTGGTAAACCCTGCAGAGCCAATGATTGCGGATGGATCTGTAAAAATTGAGGCAGTTGATTCAGAATATTTAATGTCACTAACATTCCCAATTGAATCAGCAACGGTAAGGAAATAAGGTTTTAAATACCCGGCAGTAATACCACCACCATAATTCAGGGATACTGCTACGCCATTTTTATTTCCTTTGCCACCAATCAATCTTTGTTGCCCGATACCTAATTTTAAAAAATAAAAATTATTGATTTTCCCATATACGAAAGGGTTTCCTACTTGTAAGCCATTACTTAAGAAAACAGTTTTTCTTTCCTCCTTCGGATTTTTTCTTTCACCTATTTCTACCCACCACAAATTTGTTGTATTGAGTGTTTTATATTTTCCATGTTCATAAACAGCTGCCCAGCCATCGGTATTTAACTTTGCACCGAAAAGAAATTGTTTTGAAAAAATCAGGGCGCCTTCTTCTTCTTTTTTGATAAGCGAATCAATCCTGTCCTGCCGTTCCTGTTTCTTTTTTTCCCTGCTTGACATTGGTTTTTGAGCAAAAAGAATGAAGGAAAAAATGGTGCAAAAAATGGTTAAATGAAATTTCTTCACGTTGTATTTGTTTATAGGTCGTAAATTTATAAAAAATTCAAACAATGACTTCACAAATTATTTATAAGGGCCAGTTGCGTACCGAAGCAACCCATCTTAAAAGTAAAACCATTATTGAAACTGATGCTCCCACAGATAACGAAGGAAAAGGTGAAAAATTTTCTCCTACAGATTTATTGGCTACTTCACTTGGAAGCTGTATGATGACACTGATGGGCATTAAAGCACGGGATTTGGGGATTCAATTGGACGGGACAAAAATTGAAATAACCAAAATTATGAAACCAAACCCCCGAAGGGTAGGAGGTGTTCAGGTAAATATTGATTTTCCTGAGGGCCTGATTATTGATGCCAAACAAAAAGCACTTT
>CAYXHX010000335.1:0-3197 GCA_964464835.1 uncultured Chitinophagaceae bacterium
GAGAAATATTTTTGCCATAATATTTTGCCACCATGCGCAGGCAGGTAGGCCCGCAGTCCATGGCGTTGAGTTGGGGGTAGTAGGGGAAATTGGGCATTTACTGTTTGAGAGTCATTGATTTTAAAGAATGATTTTGAATCGCAATATTTTGATAAGAAAAACCATGTAATATATTATTCTTATTACATATTGATTTGAGAAGATGCTTAAAAGTTAAGCATAAATCCCTGTTTAATCTTTTTAAAATAAACAATTTTGATAATAAGAAGAAAAGACAGATTGTATTAAAAAAAAACTTCAAAAAAATATTTTAATTTATCTCTTAAACGCTTCTTTTAAAAATTCGTCAAGTCCAACTGAGCCTTTGTATATATCGCTTTTCCAAACGATAACTCCATCTTTGTTGATTAGAATGCTTGAAGGGATAGGCAACCGCACATTTTCATAATACTTATCTATTTTTTCATTTACCAATACATTATTCCAGTCTGATATTTCTTCCTGTTTCACTGCTTTTTCCCAGTCGGCTTTTTTCTTGTCAATGGAAATGGAAATAATTTCAAATCCAGAAGAATGATATTGTTGATATAGTTCTTTTAAATGTGGTATTGCTTCCCTGCAGGGGGCACACCAACTTGCCCAAAAATCCAGTAAAATATATTTCCCCTTAAAAGAAGATAAATTAATTTCCTTGCCCACGATAGATGACGCAGAAAAATTTGGGGCTAAAGAGCCAACCATCACGCTTTTTTTCAAGTTTAATTTAGCAAGCAAATCTTGCCCAATCCTGCTTTGTTTTATTTCAAAGCTTAAATTTTCGTATAAAGTCCATGTGCTGTCAAAAGGCATATACAATATGGGAAGAAATAAATTATCTGCACTTACATAAGAATTAGGATGGTTTTTAACAAACGAAATTTTAGCAATTTTCATTTCTTCATTTACTGAGTCCATTAGAAATCTAAACTTTAAAACTTTTTGATGTTTTAATTCCCTCATTGTAGTATCTTTTTCAGCAAGCCAATCTGATACTGCTTTATCGTAAACGGCATCATTCATATTCCACTTTTTTTCAATTTCACGATATATATTTCCTAATACCTCATTTTCATTTTGTGTAACAGAACCCTCCATTCGCACAAATGCAAAACTATCATTGGTTAAAAAAATTTTTTGTTTTGATGCTTCTATATAAATCCCTGTATAATTTTCATCTTTTCGTGGCAATGATTTTATAATAGCATAAGTAGGCTGGCTGATTTGGCCTGAAAATTCAAAATGGCCATTTTGAATAATCATTGTGTCATTAATACTATGACCTTCATAATTGCCATACGATAGAATAATCTTCCCATTCGGCATATTTTTTATTTGTCCTGTAAGCGTAAAATCTAAAGCTGGGTAGGTTTTCTGGCTAAAAACATATTGAAATGAAATTAGTAGAAAGATAGTGATACATGTTTTCATACACAAATTTATAAATTAGTAAATAACCCCGGGTAATAAATTTAATATTTCCCCGGAGTTATGAATGGAATTAATGATGAAAAGTTTTAAGGATTTGTGGAGCATAGTTTATCCTCACCAGGGCCAGACCCTTTACCATTACCTGCATCAACACAGTAGGGGCATTTGTGTGGGCCACTTTCTGTGTCACATTTCTGTTTTGATCCTTTACCACAATACCAATTACAGGTATCTGGTGCAACATACCCTCCAAGAATTTTTTTCATTTCTTCTTTTAATAGAACTTTCATAATGAATGTTTTTTAAATGTAGGAGATTTTATCACAGGTTCTCCATAATAACCTGTTTTCTTGCAAGAAAGATTTTAAACAAGGTATTTTAATTCACTAAGGTTGTAGTTTTCAGGTAATCGTTTCCCATTCAGGAAAATTACCGGTGTTCCAGTAATTTCAGCCTTTTTAACCCACTCACGCATTTCATTAATCATGTATTTCTGTTTCACCAATTCTTCATCAGGCAATTTATATTTCGTGGCAAATTGGGTATAATCTTTTTTGGGATTTAAATACCAATCATCCAGAATAAGTTTCATTTTTGTTCTTTCATAATTATTGTTCAATGCTAAAAGATGCCTGGAAATTACCCCACGAGGATCTTTATCTCCATTCGTTGCTATGAATATTACTTTCAATTTTATTTGATCATTCAATGCTAAAATTTCATCAAGTAATTCATGTGCCTCAGCACATGGCCCACAATAAGGATTACACACTTTAATAATCGTGTTTTCAGCATCAGGGTTACCAATTTCAATACCTAAACCCTGGAAGCCGTTGGGTGCAGAATTCTGTTGTTGCAAAAAGTAATTAAAAGTCTCAGGATTATATAAAAGCCTTTTATAAGCGGATTTGTAAACCGGCTCCAGTTTTGCTTTTATCATTAATGGCTTTAATAAATTCCAAACTGTAATTGGCAAAAGCAAACTAAAGATAACAGTTAAAATGATTGAGAATAAACCTGAAATAGTATATGGATATTGCCAAAAATTAAACAACGACCATATCAACTCAAGAAAAAGCTCAGCCTGAATTGTTAAACACAGAGGGCACCATTGTTTTACTACTCTCCATTGATAATAGACACTAAATAATATATAAGGAGCAGCGAGGCAATTGGCAAAAGCCAAAACCGCAATCTTATTCTCAAAAGAAATACCCGGGGATAATAGAAATAAAACAGTGGAAGAAAAATAAAAAAATCCTGCTTCACTCCAACTCATGCCGAAAATTTTAGATGCTTTACTTCCTAATACAGCCTCACAGTTAGCAGATTTTCCTGTTGAGCAAATTCGTTTTACAAAAGCATTTGATTTATCCAATTCATAAATCAGTAACAAAATTGAAACCCCTAATCCAATGAGCTTTATTATCAGTAAGCCAAATGCGCTTACTTGAGAAGTAAGCGGAACTGATTTATAAAAGTAAAATAGAATTATTCCAAAGAGTAAAATGGAAATCGAAAAAAGCAATTTTAATTTATTTGATTTTTTTTGTTCAATCTTCCTGTTAATTAAAAAATCTTTTTCTCCGCTTTTTTCGATCGGATTTGCTTTCAAAATAATGATTGTTCCTGGATGTCCTGGTTCGTTTGTTGAGACAAACAAAGTTCTTGCATTTGCACTTAAAACTGCTTGTGAAAGTCCCATTTAGAGATCAATTTCTGATTTGTAC
>CAYXHX010000336.1:0-3191 GCA_964464835.1 uncultured Chitinophagaceae bacterium
AAATATTACGGGCGGTGCATCTATTGATCCGTATAAAGTAGATACACTCGGCAGGCGCATCAATCAATTGCTTTGGAAAGAAGGAAAAATCGGCCGCTTCACCGGAGGGAACCTGGCCATTTCTACGAATTTGAAAAGTAAGCCAAAAGACAACCGCAAAGATGATGACAGGCTTACGATAGATCCTACACTTACGAGTGATCAACAACAAGCCGAACTGGATTATATTCGCAATAATCCTTCTGAATTTGTGGATTTCAATAGTGCATGGTCATTGAACCTATCATATTCATTAAACCTGTATCGCGCGCTGGCTCCGGATTTACGCAGTTTTACAACACAAATTAATTCCACTTTGCGTATTGATGGTGATATTAGCCTTGCACCAAAATGGAAACTCGGCGGCGGTACTTATTTTGATTTTAAAACAGGGAAAATACAGGCTGTCAGTTTGTATCTTACAAGAGATATGCATTGCTGGCAAATGGCCATCAATGTACAAGTAGGGCAGTTCAAATCATTTAGCATTACACTCAATCCGAAATCTGGTGTGCTGCGCGATTTGAAAATAAACAGGGTACGCACATTCAGTAATTTTTAATTTCAAACCAATAGATATTATAACAGTTTTATTTTTTACCTAACATTGCAACTTATAAAAATATATGTATCCCAATTTATATTATTTATTCAAAGACCTTTTTCACGTAGATATTCCATTCCTGAAAATAGTTAATTCATTTGGATTTTTTGTAGCGCTGGCATTCTTAATTGCAGCATGGGTGCTCACCAAAGAATTAAAAAGAAAAGAATCAATAGGAGCGTTTACCTATACGGAGAAAAAGGAAATTATTAATCAGCCTGCAAGTACAGGTGAATTGTTGCTCAATTTTTTTCTCGGGTTTATTTTTGGGTTTAAAATCATCGGGGTACTTACAATACCACATGCTTTGGATAATCCGCAAGGTTTTATTTTTTCATCACAGGGCAGTTGGATGGCAGGTATTGGGCTTGGGGCATTATTGGCCTGGCTTAAATGGCGTGAAAAAAATAAAGGTAAAAAGTCGAAACCCGAAGAAAGAATTGTACGCATATGGCCGAGTGACCGCGTAGGTGATATGGTCATTATTTCCGCCGTAGCGGGATTTATCGGCGCTAAAATTTTTGATAACCTTGAAAATTGGGACCGTTTTATTCAAGACCCAATTGGCAACCTGCTTTCGCCAAGTGGGCTTACTTTTTATGGAGGGCTGATCGTAGCGACATTAGCATTATGGTATTATTTTTCAAAAAGGAAAATTCCATTTATTAAAATCGCGGATGCCGCTGCACCTGCGTTGATGCTCGCTTATGGCCTCGGCCGGATTGGTTGCCAGGTGGCAGGTGATGGGGATTGGGGTATTGTAAATACTTTTCCCAAACCATTTTCCTGGATGCCGGATTGGTTTTGGGCATTTGATTATGCACATAATGTAAATGGTGAAGGCATTCCTATTCCGGGTTGTACCTGGGGAGAATATTGTTTCAAATTGCCGCAAGCCGTTTTCCCAACACCATTGTATGAGATCATTGCATCCCTGATTATTTTCGCAATACTGTGGAGCTTACGTAAAAGAATAAAATATGCAGGAAGAATGTTTGCCGTGTATATGATTTTAAATGGTATTGAAAGATTCTGTATAGAACTTATTCGCGTTAATACAAAATATTCCATTTTTGGATTTCATCCCACACAGGCAGAATTAATTGCTTCATTCCTGGTAATTGGCGGAATCATTTTATATGCTTATAGCCCTAAGATGGCCGTGAACAGGGAGTTGTATAAAAAAGTGAAAGCGTAGAGATGGATGGAGTGAGAATCTATTGCGGCGAAGTATAAAATATTTTATTAGCATAGAAGATGAGGGAAAAGATAATAATACAAAAAAAAACTGACTGAATTTTTTTAAACAAAAATTGTTTTTCCAAAGTCCAATGAGTGGATAAATCAATCATGTCAAATGAGGTATTCGCTTTTCAAATTCATTGATTGTTTCATGTGATATAAAAAGTTATGATGAAAATTAGTGATGAAGCAAAAAATTAAAAAAGCCTGGAAGGCTTAAATATTAATAACACCGGGCGAAACCCGGTGACAAAATGTAAGTTGAATCAACGCAAATTATAATCCTTCCGTGATTTTTATATTCCATTCATTTTTTTAAATTACGTACTCTTTGTAGATTTACAACTTTAAAAAATTTCATTATGCCCTCATTTGATATTGAAAGTTCCGTGGACATGCAAACGCTTGACAATGCCGTGAACAATGTGAAAAAAGAAATCGCCAATCGCTACGATTTTAAAGGCTCACCGGTAACGATGGAACTTGATAAAAAAACTTTTATCATACATGTAGAAACGGACAGCGATATGAAAATGCGCCAATTGGATGATCTTATTATCAGCCGCAGTATGAAACTCGGTATAGATGCATCTGCATTTGATTTTGAAAAGGAAGCTGTCCCATCCGGGAAAATGCTGAAGAAAGATATCACTGTAAAAAATGGCCTGAAGCAGGAAGATGCGAAAAAAATTGTGAAACTTATCAAAGATGGCGGCTTTAAAGTGCAGGCACAAATTATGGATGATAAAGTGCGGGTTACCGGTAAAAAAATTGACGATTTGCAGGCAATCATTGCGGCATGTAAAGGCGCCAATCTTGGAATACCGTTACAGTTCGGGAATATGAAGAGTTGACTTTCATTAATTTCATTTTATGCAGAACAAAATGAAACCAGAAAAAGTTCTTTTAATTTCGAATGACGAATTACAAATTACTTCATTCGTCATTCGTAATTTGTAATTCATTCATTCACTCCGGTGAGGCGAACACAATTAGTTTCCATGTTACTTTTCCCTTGATGGAAAAGTAACCAAAAGATCAGGAAAAAAAGATCCGCCACGGCGGACAGCCCTTTTCTTCTTTCGCCCTGATGAAACTGATGAACAACGGAGACTTCAACTTTTGTTCCTTGATGATATGCGATGTGGTTTATTTTTTTGTGAGCAACTTTTGGTTTTGCTTTTTTATTTTCAAAAAAAAATGAAACATATTTTTCATCATGACAGATGAAAATTGATTATTGAATATTATAAAAATGAAACCGGAATTATGCGCTATCCCGGTTTCAAAAAATTATCCATTCACT
>CAYXHX010000337.1:0-3185 GCA_964464835.1 uncultured Chitinophagaceae bacterium
ATTTCCCTGTTATTTCCTAAAATTTTTTTATGTAATTTGTGTAATATCAAAATTTGGTTTTTATTAATTTTTTTATTGGCAATTGTTTTGCTCCAGGCATTAGAAATTGCTTCCTTTCAACCAATGCTATTTACATTACCTGAACCGTCAGGTTTATTAAAAATTGAATACATTATTTCCATTTCAGGCCTGTATATTGCTTCCAGGGTTTGTAAAACTTTACCGGAAACAGTTTTTTTCTTCATTGAAATATTTTTATAAGGAACACTTTTATTCAATGTAAGTTGAAGAAAGCCTTCCAATTTTTTAATTTCTACCAGGGATGTAATTGAATCAATAAAATGTTCAAAAGAAACTAAGCAGAGATTTTCAATACCATAACATTGTTGCCATTTTCTGATGTGAGAAAAATATTTACCCCTTGAGAGTGCTTGTAATGGTGATTTTCCGTCTATTTCATCATTCAAAAAATTTTCAATTGTAATGGCCGGATGCTGTTTTAAATATTGATATTCTGATCTTCCTTTATCAGTATATTGAAAATATTGATTATAAACCCAATCAAGGTTTTGAATGATATTCGAAAAATAAAAATTATAGGCAGATATAAAACGAGAAACAGGGTTGCGGAGTATTACTATAATTTTGGCTTTTGGGTTATAATCATATATTCTATTATATGCACTATTATCAGATAAATAATCAGGCGAAGCATCTACCAGGTAAGCATAATTGTGATTCAGTGTATGCCTGAAGCAATGATGATAATTTTTAAAATTGATGTCCTGCTCAAATTTTGTTGAGTTGAAATAATGGCATTCTTTATTCGCTGCACCTAATACACTTTGATTATATGTTAGTAATGAAAACAAGGAGGTTGTTCCACATTTTTGTTCGCCAATAATAAACAGGTTTACTTTTTTCCTTGTATCCTGCATCAGTATTGATTTTGCTGTGTATTTTGTTGTAGCCAATAGTTTTTTAAAACCACTCATAGTTGATTCAAAATATTAAAAATTTGAAAGCTATTTATTAAATATATTTCGTCCATGTGTAATTTGCCAGGAAGCCTTTTCGAATTACAGGAATTTTACCGGTACCGAAAAAATCACCATCAGCTACAGCCAGTTCTTTTGCAAATTCTACCTGGTCGAAAATGCCCTCTTCCACAGAGTATATCAATATGTTAATAGAATAATCACCCCCAAATAAAGGAAGTTTAAATAATGTACAGGTCACAAAGCCATCTTTTTCATTCAAATTGAATGCCTCACCTGAATGGCCATTATTAATAGTGAATAATATCTGTTCATTTACATCCAGTATTTGAATTCGAAAATAGACATTACGCAAGGTTACATTTTTTAACACATAGTGTATTTGAAAAACGACATCGTCCCCGGATTTCACAGAGTTAACCGGTATGCATTGGTTATTCAATAAAATAATATCGGTGCAACGCAAAAGGCCATTTCCTTTCCGGTCCTTACGATCTGCCAGTGTCGTTTCATTTTCATTTTGTCTTTTATATAAATATTGATGAACGCCATTTTCAGGTAACCCTTGAAATACAGATTTTCCATTTTCCAACAACATTACCTGGGTACATAAGTTCAGGATAGCAGGCATATTATGACTCACAAACAACACCGTTCTTCCATCTTTTTCACTCACATCTTTCATTTTGCCCAAACATTTTTTTTGAAACTCAGCATCGCCCACGGCAAGTACTTCATCAACAATTAAAATATCCGGCTCCAAATGTGCCGCAACTGCAAATGCAAGCCGCACATACATGCCGCTGCTATATCGCTTCACAGGAGTGTCAATGTATCTTTCCACGCCTGCAAAATCAACAATCTCATCAAACTTTCTTCGGATTTCATTTTTTGTCATGCCCAGAATGGCGCCATTTAAAAAAATATTATCACGCCCGGATAATTCGGGATGAAAACCTGTACCCACTTCAAGAAGGGCTGCAATGCGGCCTTTAATTTTTATTTGGCCTGTAGTAGGTGTTGTTACTTTTGAAAGAATTTTTAAAAGTGTAGATTTACCCGCACCATTGCGGCCAATGATGCCAAGTATATCGCCATGCTGCACTTGAAAATGAATATCTTTTAATGCCCACACATATTCACTGTTTCCTTTCGCGCTCCGGTCATTTATTTCACCTATTTTCAAATAAGGATCTTCTTTGCCGATGATGCGGTGTATCAGCCTGTTCACATCATCATGCAAGGTTTTTTTTCCTACCTGCCCCAGTCGGTATTGTTTGGAAATGCTTTCTACTTGGATGACAATGTTACTCATTTAAAACAAATTTGAATTTGAAGTGTACCATTCTTTACCTGTTTCTTTGAATAAACTATACATTTTAAAGTATCAGCAGTGATATTAATTGCTTTAAATTATTTTTAAACCGTATCCATGAAACTTCGTTCCACTTTATTGAAAATTAAAATTCCAATTATTAAAAAGAAGATTGTGCATCCCAAACTATACAGAAAAAAAAATCCGTTGAATGTACCTTGCCCGAAAATGGCAAAGCGAAAACCTTCTACAAGCGGTGTCAAAGGATTCCATTCGATAATGGCTTTATATTTTGATTGATTCAAGTAAGATAAAGGGTATGCTACCGGCGTAATATACATGAATAAACCTACGCCGAAACCCACTAAAATAGAGAGATCACGGTATTTTGTGGTGAGGGATGAAATGATGATACCAAGCCCAAGGCCCATGCCGCCCATCAATACAATTATCACGGGCAATAAAAGTGTATGCCAGCCAAAAGATGGAATATAATTTTCTACAACTGCATAATAAATAATCAATACAATCAGTAAACCAAATTGAATTGAAAATTTAAACATATTTGAAATGACAGTAGATAAAGGTGTCACCATTCGCGGAAAATATACTTTCCCAAAAATGACTGCATTCGAAACAAAAGTATTAGAAGTAGCGGTGAGGCAGGAAGAAAAATATGTCCATATAGTAATGCTCGACATATAAAATAAAATCGGCGGCAAAGTATCTGTAGAAATGTTGGCGATCTTATTAAACAAAATGAAAAACATAAATGTTGTTAGTAATGGTTGCACAAGATGCCATAAAGGCCCAAGGATTGTCTGCCGGTATTGTGCAGCAATATCACGCTTTACAAATAAAATTATTAAATC
>CAYXHX010000338.1:0-2421 GCA_964464835.1 uncultured Chitinophagaceae bacterium
TATTGACTACTTTTTTAACTACCTCAACAGTTTTTTAGGTTACATGGAGACTTGCCAATAGTGGGGCTTGACGGAATAACAATCAGCAACAGAATTCTGTTGTACTTCGGTTCGGGCTTGACAAATAAAGCCCAGTCCCTATAGCCATCGGGAATTCTTATTTTTTATCTTTAGCAAAAATGCCGAGAGGCCTCATACTGCAAAGAGAAGTAAATTGAAAATGGAAATACAGTCTATATATCAGCGGACAATAAAATTCGCGGCTTCAAAACACTTAGAAAAAAACCAAACAATTCCAGGAACCAATTTACCTTACGTGGTTCACTTAAGTAATGTGACAATGGAAATTCTTGTAGCGGCTCAAAATTCTTCTGACTTTGATTTGGGTTTTGCTGTACAAGTCGCACTACTGCACGACATTTTGGAAGACACTTCCACAACCTTTGAGGAAATTTCAAAACAATTTGGATTTGACATAGCACAAGGTGTTTTAGCTTTGACAAAAGATGAAACATTGCCAAAAGCAGAAAGAATGCTTAACAGTTTAAAACGGATTAAAGATTTACGAACAGAAGTTTGGGCTGTGAAATTAGCGGACAGAATAACTAATCTTCAGGAGCCGCCAAATCATTGGGACAACTCAAAAAAAGTTGAATACAAACAAGAAGCCATTAACATCTTAGAAGGATTAAAAGGTGGAAATTTGTATCTTGAAAAACGCCTGGGTGACAAAATAAATGAATACGAAAAATATCTTTCGGAACAACAAGTATGACATGGCGCAAGCAGGCAACAAAAAATTTGGCAATAGTGACAATGGCAAAAGATTGACTCCAAATTAAAACTGGCGCTAACATGCAGATTCATTATTGTAGCCATATTTTATTTTTATTTCCATAAATTAATAAATAACCCTTCCTGTCATTCAAGATTTTTCAGTAAGAATACCCGGCTTGAAAAGGTTTATGAAAGTTGGAATCTTATTTGGGGAAAATATCAGGGCGGGAGAGGAATAAAATTGTTTAAAAAAAGTAGTGCATTTTAGCGTAAATATATTTGTTAGCGCCAATTTTCAAAACTTTTGCCTAAAATGACTGGTTTGCATTCTTTGCCGGTTCGGAGTTTAATACGTTTTAAACTTTATATTTGGAACAACTAAGTAAGGATGCCAACAGTTTTATTTATTTACAGGTGGTGATTATTTTTTTATTCAAACGAAATTAATAAAAGCAGTTCTTTTAAAACTGAGAATGAATCAAACGAAAAGTAAAATCTTTCAAATGGAATTCAACCCCAACAACAATATTGTGAAGCTTTGTATCCTGGGTATGGAAATGGAAGAAAAAGGAAAACCCGGTGAAGCAATTAATTTATTCCTGCAAGGGTGGGATGAAGCTTCAAACGATTTTGAAAAATACCTGGCTGCATTTTATGTTTCCCGGCATCAATTGAAAATTGGTGATAAACTCAAATGGCTTGAAACAACTTTGCAATTTGCTTTAACAATAAACAACTATTCAACGCAAAGCGCATTGCCTTCACTATTTGAAAATATTGCGCAATGCTATGAAGAATTGGGCGAGCATACGCAGGCAAAAAAGAATTTTGACTTAGCCATCTCTTGCAAAAATAGTATATCAGACAATGGCCCTTTTTATCACGGAACAAAAGCAGATTTAGAAGTAGGGAATTTGCTCACTGCCGGAGGCGTTTCGAATTACAAGACGAATCTCATCATGAATCATATTTATTTTACTGCCCTAATGAATGGCGCAGCTCTTGCTGCAGCGTTATCAAAAGGAAAAGGCAATGAACGTGTTTATATTATTGAACCGACTGGAAATTTTGAAAATGATCCGAACGTTACAAACAAAAGATTTCCCGGAAACCCAACGCGCTCCTATAGAAGCGAGTCGCCATTAAAAGTTATTGGCGAAGCAACTGGTTGGGTAAAAATACCTGCCGATGAAATCCAAAAATGGCATGAAAAATTGGCCAATAATAAAGGTGAAATTATTAATTAAGGCATTTTGCTTCAATCATTAATTTTCGATTTCAAAAAAAATTTCAAAATAATTTTGCGAAACCAAATAGTTGCACGTATATTTGCAACTGAATGGTTGCTTAAATAAAACATTAACGAAATGAGGAGAGATATTTTCCAGGCAATTGCAGACCCGACAAGGCGGGCAATCATTACCTTGATAGCATTACAGGCAATGACACCGAATGCCATTGCAGATAACTTCCACACCACCCGCCAATCTGTTTCCAAACACCTTCGTATTCTTACTGAATGCAAACTGGTGAAGCAGGAACAACAAGGCAGGGAAATTTATTATTCACTCGAAATAGAAAAAATGAAAGAGATTGATAAATGGATAGAACAATTCAGAAAAATTTGGGAAACAAGATTTAACC
>CAYXHX010000338.1:2431-3171 GCA_964464835.1 uncultured Chitinophagaceae bacterium
CCACCATTAAAAAACAAAAAAAATGATGAACGAAAAAAATTCCACCGATACGGGGAACAACAATCTAATATTTGATTTCACTGTTGACAAAGCAACAAAAACGGTTTTCATAACAAGGGAATTTGACGCCGAACAATCCCTTGTTTGGGATGCATTCACCAAAGCAGAATTGATTGACCAATGGATTGCGCCAAAACCAATGACTGCAAAAACGAAATACCAGGATTTCAAAGTTGGCGGTAAAAGATTTTATGCCATGATCAGCCCGGAAGGTGTAGCGCGATGGGCAATACAGGAATACACCTCCATTACGCCACAGGCAAATTTTAAAATGTATAATGCTTTTGCCGACGTAAATGAAAATCCTGAATTGCCGGGTTCCGAATGGGATCACACTTTCAGTCATGAAAATAATAAAACAAAAGTGTGTATTACCATTTACAATGAATCGCTTGAAAGATTAGAAAGAATTCTGGAGGGCTTTACAATAGGAATGAAAATGTCGTTGAGCAACCTGGAGAATTTATTGGCAATTTTATCAAAAAAATAGAAAATGACTATTCAGGAAAAAATTGAAGCATACATCAAAAGCCAGCCGGAAGCCAAACGCAGCGATTTACAAACGTTGCATCTGCATATTTTGAAAACACTTCCAAAATGTAAGTTGTGGTTTCTTGATGGTAAAGACAGTACAGGTAAAATTGTGTCTAATCCCAATATCGGGTACGGCTCTTACAACA
>CAYXHX010000339.1:0-3128 GCA_964464835.1 uncultured Chitinophagaceae bacterium
TGGGGATACCAGGGCCTTGGCTATTTTGCGCCAACAAGCCGCTTCGGCAACCCGCAGGATTTTGCAAAAATGATTGATACACTTCACCGGGAAGATATCGGTGTAATCCTCGATTGGGTACCTTCTCATTTTCCATCAGATGCGCATGGCTTGTTTATGTTTGATGGCTCTAAAGTGTATGAATATGATGATGTCTATAAAGGCTATCACCCTGACTGGACAAGTTATATTTTTAACTATGGCAGGGGAGAAGTAAAAAGTTTTTTAATCAGCAGCGCTCATTTTTGGTGCGATCGTTTTCATGCCGATGGGTTGCGGGTTGATGCCGTGAGTTCCATGCTGCGCCTGGATTACAGCCGCAATGATGGCCAGTGGGAACCCAATGAATATGGTGGAAACGGAAACCTCGAAGCCATTGCTTTTGTAAAAGAATTGAATGAAAGCATGTATCGTGATTTCCCGGATATTCAAATGATAGCAGAAGAATCTACGGACTGGCCCAAAATAAGTAAACCCATTTATGAAGATGGATTAGGTTTTGGTATGAAGTGGATGATGGGCTGGATGCATGATACATTGCGCTATTTCAAGCGCGATCCCATTTTCCGTCAATTTTACCAGGACGACCTTACTTTCAGCATGATGTATTTTTATGGTGAAAATTTTATGCTTCCTTTTTCACACGATGAAGTGGTTCATGGTAAAAGCCCGATGCTCTATAAAATGCCGGGTAATGATTTTCAGAAATTTTCTAACCTGCGATTATTATATGCTTATTTTTTTACACATCCCGGAACAAAGTTGTTATTTATGGGAGATGAGTTTGGTGCAACAAATGAATGGAATTATAAAACGGAATTGCAATGGGATTTACCCAACCTTGTAAGCCACGGGGGATTGCAGTATTGTGTACAAAAATTAAATGAATTATACAGGAATGAGCCGGCATTGTATGAAAAACAATTTTACACAGAAGGCTTTGAATGGCTTGACCTCACAAAACGCGATGCCTGTGTTATTTCTTACCGCCGAAAAGGCCTTTTGCCGGAAAATGATATCGTCATCCTGTTGAATCTTACCGGGGCAGTATATGAAAACTGGGAAATAGAATTGTATGGCAAAACCACCTGGAAAGAAATATTCAATACAGATAACATTGAATATTGGGGTTCGGGGAATTTTGACAATGCAGCATTGAGGATTGAACCTGTAAAAGCTGAAACGATGGAAGAAATATTCACCGGAACGGAAGATGCGCCTTTGGAAAATGCGCAAGATAAAATTCCAAAAAACTGTAAAGTAACTGTAAGCCTGCCCGGGTTGAGTGCAATTATTTTAAAATGAACAACTATTTTTTTGTTTTTAAAATTTCATCAAGCCTGACCAATAAACTTTGAATGGTACCATCCAGTATTTTCTTTTTAAAATATCCCGGGAAAGATTTATTGGTCCAAAGAAAAAAAGTGAGGTATTGCAGTAAGCCTTCGAGCGTGGCATTTTGCGAAAAATTATCCAAAGAAATAAAATTCATGTTTTCCTCTAAAAGCTTTGCATAATTGGTGTCAGCAAAATTGTAACTATAAAAGTCATTCAGGAAAAGTTCAATATTTTTATCTAATGCAGGCCCATCAGTATTGGCCGGAAACACATCTTTATAAGCAGCAATTTTATTTAGCCCGTCTAAACTTTCCTGTGTGATTTTAGATAACATATATAAATTTAATATGAAAAAACACTTGAAGATCAGGCATTTCAATTTTTAAAAGCATTTTAATAATTGCCTTAATTTTTCATTAAATTCGATGGCGTATTTTTGCATGTTGAAAAAATATAAGGATGGCAGTTTTACACAACCGGGTTTCTAACCGCGAATTGAAAGAGAAAATGCTGGCAGAAACTACAACCCGGAAAACATTTAGTTTTTACAGGTATTTCCATATTGATGAACCTATTAATTTCCGTGATTCGCTGTACAAAAATTTGCAGGTGTTACATGTTTTCGGCAGGATATATATTGCATCTGAAGGCATCAATGCACAGGTGAGTGTGCCTGAAAATAATGTTGCAGATTTCGCAAAATATTTAAATGATATCCCGGGCCTTGAAAAAATCCGCTTAAACCCGGCAATACATGATGATGGTAAATCTTTTTGGGTATTGAAAATTAAAGTGCGCCATAAAATTGTTGCTGACGGTATAGATGACCCACATTTTAATATGCATCAAAAAGGCAAATATGTAGATGCTATTACAATGAATACAATGCTGGAAAACCCGCAAACGATTATTGTGGATATGCGCAATCATTATGAATATGAAGTAGGCCATTTTGTGCAGGCAAAAGAATTGCCTTCAGACACTTTCCGCGAACAACTGCCAATGGCAATTGATATGCTCAAAGGCAATGAGGAAAAAAATATTGTGATGTATTGTACGGGCGGTATTCGTTGTGAAAAAGCAAGCGCATGGCTATTGCATAAAGGCTTCAAAAATGTTTTTCACCTGGATGGAGGTATCATTCAATACGCCAAACAGGTGGAGGAAAATAAACTGGAAAATAAATTCATCGGGAAAAACTTTGTTTTCGACAACCGGCTTGGGGAGCGGGTTTCAGGAGAAATCATTGCGCATTGCCACCAATGCGGCAAGCCATGCGACGATCATGTAAATTGTGCCAATGACGGTTGCCATTTACTGTTTATCCAATGCAAAGAATGTGCAGAAAAAATGAATCATTGTTGCTCAGATGCTTGTAAGGAAATGATGGCATTGCCGGATGAAAGGCGTAAGCAATTGCGCGCCGGTATTGATAAAGGCCAGCATATTTTTAATAAAAGTAAAGCGAGGCTTCGGCCGAGGCTGAATGATGATTTTTGAAAGATGTCCGCCGCGGACAGCCCTTTTCTTCATTCGCCCTGATTGAGCTGACGAACAACGGAGGCTTCAGCTTTTGTTCCCTGGTGATATACGATGTGGATTATTTTTTCTTGAACAACCTTTGATTTTGCTTTTTTATTTTTTTAAAATAAAAAACATGCTATCCACCTTGGCAAATGAAAATTGATTTATTGAATATTGAATATTCATATAAAAAATTGAAACCGGAAATATGCTCTATCTCCGGTTTC
>CAYXHX010000340.1:0-3105 GCA_964464835.1 uncultured Chitinophagaceae bacterium
TGTTTCAAAAATTTGGCTGGAAACGCGTGCCAATCACTACTTTCAGGTTAAACAATTTAATTACAGATATGGTATATGATACAAATGAATTAGAAAAAATTTGCGGCACTTTACCATACGATCTTGAAACCGGCGTGAAGGAAACTGTTGAATGGATGAAACACCATAAGAACAGGGATAAATTAGCATTAGTAAAATAATTATTTTGACACCCATCCTCATCATCGGCATGGCCCGTTCCGGGACCACTTTAGTAAGTCATATTTTGGGCAGCCTTCCCGGTGTGCATATAGAAGTGGAGCCGCATGCCTTATGGAAATCCGGCAATTTCAAATACTTTAATGATGAAGAGTTTGATGCTACGGAAAAGATTGTAACAAATATTCGCACAAAACTATTGAGCAGGGCGGGCGATAAAATTTTAATAGAAAAATCACCCAATAATACGCTGCACCCGGATTTGGTACATGCTGTTTTCCCGGATGCCAAAATTGTATTTATAGAACGTGATCCGGTGCGTTGTATTTACTCCAATTACAAACGTTCACTTACACAGGATTCCTTCAGGCTTTCTATTATCCTGAAAAAATATTTTGTATATACAGGTTCAAAAGACCTAGATGGGGCCATTAGCAGTTTCAAATTGTATCATCAAATCTCTATTTCTGATTGGCCTGAATTTATAAAATATACCACGCGTATGTTTGCCCTTCGCAGGAAGAATTTATTGCCCTTCGGCCCCAAGCTTAAAAATTTTGAAACCATTGTAAAAGAAAAAAAAATATTGGCTTACCATGTAGATGTATATAAAAAAACTGAAGCATATAAATCGAGGTTTCAAGAACTGTATGGCAATAATATCCAATGGTTTTCACTCGAGAAAATTATGGACGGCGCTGAAGAAATAATAAGAATGATTGATTTCACCAACATCCCCCATCATCCCGGGATAATTGATGACATCATGAAAACTTTTGATACCGGCAGGGTAGAACAATCTAAAAGTAAAAGCGGCATGGAAAAAGAGATAGAAAACTTACTCAATAATTAATTTTTTCATTTAAAATAATTATTGCATTTTTGTTTAATGAAAAGCCAACACAAGATTAAAATCCTTGGGATTGATTTTTTTAATGGAGATGAACAATCCGTTGTCAATTCCTTAAAAGCTCATGGCGGCCTGCTTGTAGTACCTGCAGGGCCAGCCTTAGTAAATATCCGTAAAGACGCAGAGTATTATCGCTCTTTACAAAATGCAGACATCACAATACCCGATAGCGGTTATATGTCCCTGCTATGGAACCTTACCCACAAAGAAAAGATCAACAGGTTGTCCGGGCTTGAATTCATCACTACTTTTGTGAATGATAAAACCGTACAGGCTTCTGATAAAATTATACTTGTTGACCCGAATGAAAAGGAGTCTGTAAAAAACAGGGAACTCCTCATACAGAAAGGTTTTCAACCGGAAGCAATTCATTCCTATCTTGCTCCATTTTATGGAAAGAAAAACGTATCCGATGAAACGCTTTTGCATAAAATAAAAGATTTGAAGCCAACATTTGTTTTAATCAATATTGGCGGCGGCACGCAGGAAAAACTGGGATTATATTTAAAAGAAAATCTTGATTATAAACCGGCCATTATTTGTACAGGCGCTGCCATTGCGTTTCTTACAGGCGTACAGGCGAATATTCCTACATGGGGTGTCAAAGCTTACCTGGGCTGGTTTTTCAGGTGCCTGCATCAACCGAAAATATTTATTCCACGCTATTTAAAAGCCTTTCCTTTAGCTGCTTTGATGTTTCGGTATGGCGCAAAAAATCCTTGTTCTGCAGCAATCCCCTCTCTTTCTGCTTAAATTTTAAAAAGAAAAATATATCAATTGAAGCTGCTTTATTAATTTTGGCCCTCTAAATCTAAAAATTAAAACTCTTAAAATATAAATTCGTTTAAATGAAAAAAGCATTGGTATGTGGCGCCGGCGGTTTTATTGGCGGCCATTTGGTAAACAGGTTAAAAAAAGAAGGCTATTGGGTGCGGGGAATAGATTTGAAAGAAAATGAATATGGTAATATGCAAGCCGATGAATTTATTACCGGCGATTTACGCGACCCGGTTGTTGTTCGCAAAGCAGTTACGGAAGGCCTTACAGAAATATACCAACTTGCTGCAGATATGGGCGGCGCAGGTTTTGTTTTTACCGGTGAAAATGATGCGGCTATTATGCACAATAGCGCATTGATTAATTTGAATGTACTGGAAGAAGCGCGTGAAAAAAATATTTCAAAAATCTTTTATTCTTCCTCTGCATGCATGTACCCGGAATACAATCAATTGGATCCTGAAAACCCAAAATGCAATGAAGATTCAGCGTATCCCGCTGCACCGGATAGTGAGTATGGCTGGGAAAAATTATTCAGCGAACGTTTGTATTTTGCATATAACCGGAATCATGGCATCAATGTGCGTGTCGCCCGTTTCCACAATATTTTCGGAATCCAGGGAACCTGGAATGGCGGTAAGGAAAAGGCGCCCGCAGCCATGTGCCGCAAGGTTTGTGAAGCCAATGACGGCGGGCAAATAGAAGTGTGGGGAGATGGAAAACAAACCCGCTCATTTTTATATGTGGATGAATGTGTGGAAGGCATTCGCCGGTTAATGGAATCGGATTTTATGGGCCCGGTAAATATTGGTTCGGAAGAAATGATCTCCATCAATGATTTTGCAAAAATGGTGATTGATATCTCCGGGAAAAATATTTCCATCAAAAACATAAAAGGCCCAACCGGTGTTCGCGGCAGGAATTCTGACAACGCACTCATTAAAGAAAAACTTGGCTGGGAACCAAACCTTCCATTACGCAACGGCATGGAAAAAACTTTTTCATGGATTTCCAAACAAGTTCGGGAAAAAGATTTAATAGAGAATTGATTATTTTCGGATTTTACTAAACATTCGTTCAAGAAAAAAGAATGCCCGCGATCATTGCGAAACTAAAAAAGCTTGGAAAAAAAGAAGAGAATAAGGAACTCATACGGCATTCTTTTATAGCGCTTTTCTTACGGGTTGGAGGGGCAGGTATCTCCTTTATAATGAATGTGG
>CAYXHX010000341.1:0-3102 GCA_964464835.1 uncultured Chitinophagaceae bacterium
AGAAGAAGTTTTTCCGGGCGTTAAATTTTGGGTAGGCCCGCCGGTGGAAAATGGTTTTTATTACGATATGGATTTAGGCGATAAAAAAATCACGGAAGAAGACCTCGATACCCTGGAGAAAAAAATGCAGGAACATGCACGGAAAAATGAAGCATTCATGCGCAAAGAAATTTCTAAAAAAGAAGCGATAGATTATTTTTCCCAAAAAGGCGATGAATATAAATTGGACCTGCTGAATAATTTGGAAGATGGCAATATCACGTTTTATACACAGGGAAATTTTACCGATCTCTGCCGGGGCCCGCACATTCCGCATACCGGATTTATTAAAGCATTGAAACTTACCAATATTGCGGGCGCT
This sequence comes from uncultured Chitinophagaceae bacterium, assembly GCA_964464835.1. Lineage (GTDB taxonomy): Bacteria > Bacteroidota > Bacteroidia > Chitinophagales > Chitinophagaceae > JAFDXJ01. Next base: position 362 of record CAYXHX010000341.1, read on the forward strand.
TATTGGAAAGGCGATGAAAAAAATAAACAGCTTACCCGCATTTATGGCATTTCATTTCCACAGCAAAAAGATTTAGATGCTTACTTGCACATGCTGGAAGAAGCCAAAAAACGTGATCATAGAAAGTTGGGAAAAGAGTTGAGCATTTTTACTATGGATGATGATGTTGGTCCCGGCCTGCCTTTATGGTTGCCAAATGGTGGAATCATTATTGAAGAATTGGAAAAATTGGCCAAAGAAACTGAATTAAAAGGTGGCTACAAGCGTGTAATGACACCGCATATTGCCAAAGAAAAATTATACCTCACAAGCGGGCACTTGCCATATTATGAAGACAGCATGTATCCCGCAATGGAAATGGATGGCACAAAATATTATTTACGCGCCATGAATTGCCCGCATCACCATAAAATATTTGATGCAGAACCAAAGAGCTACAAAGACCTGCCATTAAGGCTTGCAGAGTATGGAACCTGTTATCGCTATGAACAAAGCGGTGAGTTGTTTGGCCTTATGCGCGTACGTTGCCTGCACATGAATGATGCGCATATTTATTGTTCGAAAGAACAGTTTGCAGATGAATTCAAAGCGGTGAATGAAATGTACCTGAAATATTTTAAAATTTTTGGTATAGATAAATATGTGATGAGATTGAGCTTGCATGACCCCGCCAAACTCGGGCAGAAATATGTAAATGAGCCGCAGCTTTGGCTTGAAACAGAGCAACTTGTGCGGGATGTTTTAATAGAAACTAAAACTCCTTTTATAGAGGTACAGGATGAAGCCGCTTTTTACGGGCCGAAAATAGACGTGCAAATTTGGAGCATTATCGGTAAAGAATTTACGCTTGCTACCAACCAGGTGGATTTTTCACAGGGAAAAAGTTTTAACCTGCAATACACCAATGCTGATAATACCACTTCTACACCATTGATTATACACCGTGCGCCACTCGGCACGCATGAACGCTTTATTGGCTTTTTGCTGGAACATTATGGAGGAAAATTCCCGGTATGGCTTGCGCCAAAACAAGTGGAAATTTTACCCATTAATGACAAGTGCCTCAATTATGCAAAGTCTGTTCATCATGTTTTGCTTGAAAATGGCATTCGTGCAGGGCTTGATGACCGCAATGAAAAGATCGGTAAAAAAATACGGGATGCGGAAGTTTTAAAAATCCCTTACATGCTGATTATTGGCGAAAAAGAAATGAATGAAAATAAAGTGTCTTTGCGCCTCCAGGGCAAAGGAGACGCAGGGCAGCAAACGCCGGAAGAATTTCTTCAAAAGATAAAAGCAGAAATAGCTGAGAGAAAATCATCCGAATAATATAGTTTTACAAAAAGTTTAAAAAAAACAAATTACTCACTAAAAAAAATTGAATGGCATTACCTTACAGAGGCCAACGTTTTAATCCAAGGTTTAACAGGCAACAGGAGCCTGAACACAGAATAAATGAAAAGATACGCGTACCGATGGTACGATTGGTGGGAGACAATGTAGAAGTCGGCGTGTACTCCATAGAAGAAGCGAGAAAAGTTGCAAGGCAACAAGAGCTTGACCTCGTAGAAATTTCTCCCAATGCAGACCCACCCGTTTGTAAAGTAATTGACTATAAAAAATTCCTCTACGAGAAAAAGCGGAAGGAAAAAGATATGAAGGCCAATGCCAAGCAAAGTGAGGTTAAGGAAATCCGTTTTACACCCAGTACCGATGACCACGATTTTGATTTTAAAGCCAAGCATGCAGAAAAGTTTTTGAAAGATGGCAATAAAGTAAAAGCCTATGTACAATTTAAAGGCCGTGCCATCATGTTTAAAGAACGCGGCGAATTGGTACTTTTAAAATTTGCAGAGCGGCTTGCAGAATTCGGGCAGCCCGAGACATTGCCAAAACTTGAAGGCAAACGAATGCTGCTGATGCTCACCCCAAAATCCGGTAAGAAGAAGAAGGAGGTGGAGTAGGGGGAATCTACAAATTAATATTCTACTAAATATATTTGTTCGATTCTATTCTCACTTGAGATTTGATTGTTGAGTATTGATTGTTGATTATTCTAAATCGTAATTTTTATGGTATTAAATATTCAATACGCAATATTCAATCTTCATTTATGCATTGCCGTTCCAGATGTTTGTACTTATTTTTAATTATTCATTTTACAGTTGCAGAAAAATAATAAAAATGATTTTCCGGGAAGCAAAAATTGACGACATTCAACAAATTCAAATTGTACGTAATGCGGTAAAAGAAAATACATTATCTAACCCCAACCTTGTGACTGATGAAGACTGCAGAATATTTTTAACGGAACGCGGTAAAGGTTGGGTTTGTGAAATCAACAACCAAATTATAGGCTTTTCAATTGCCGATTTGAAAGGGCGGAATATATGGGCTTTATTTGTTCATCCCGCATTTGAAAAAAAAGGTATTGGCAGGCATTTGCACGACATGATGCTTGACTGGTATTTTTCCCAAACAAAAGAAACGGTATGGTTAGGAACAGATCCAAATACGAGAGCAGCGGCGTTTTATAAAAACGCAGGATGGAAAGAAGTTGGCATTCATGGAAAAGGAGAAATAAAATTTGAAATGACATTTCAAAATTGGGTAAAGAACAAATAAATCAGCACAATCATTCCTTTGATTTTTCAAGATGAAATTTGATTGTTGAATATTGATTATTGCACATTGTGTCCGTAGGAGATTTAATATTCAATTTTCAACTTTTCGCCGTTGAA